>JANYKE010000056.1 GCA_025361685.1 Eubacteriales bacterium
GGCAAACGGGAATTAAAGTGTCGCGTATTTGCTTTGGTTCCCTAACAATTTCACCTTTGCAAGCAGACCTTACAATTGAATCCGGTGCCAAAGTAATTAATCATGCTTTTGCACGCGGAATAAATTTTATTGATACAGCTGAGTATTATGATAATTATGCACTAATAAAAGAAGCTTTAGGGAGTTTCGGCCATAAGCCGGTTATTGCTACGAAGTCATATGCTTATACTGAGGAAATGGCTAAAAGAAGCCTTGATAAAGCACTGATTGAAATGAGTCTGGATAAAATAGATATTTTTCTTTTACATGAGCAGGAATCAGAACATACCATAAGGGGACACATGAGTGCAATTGAATATTTCTTAAGGGCTAAAGAGCAGGGCATGATTAAGGCTTTTGGTATATCAACACATTTTATTGCCGGTGTAAATGCGGCAACGCATGCAGACTATATTGATATTGTTCATCCGATAATTAATATGGAAGGAATCGGAATTGCAGATGGCAATTCCAAAATGATGGAAGATGCAATTAATATCTGCGCTAAGGCGGGAAAGGGAATATATGCAATGAAGATTTTTGGCGGCGGAAATCTTATTGCTAAATATCAAAACTGCTTTGATTACGTTGATAGTATCGGGGGAGTTCATTCAATTGCAATTGGAATGAAGAGCACAGAAGAAGTCGACTTTAACATTGAATATCATTTGAATCGTCAATTTGACGAAGACAGTTTTTTGCAAATTAGTTCGACAAAAAGTTTGCACATTGAAAGTCATTGTTCATTTTGTAAGGAGTGTATCACAAGATGTTCATGGAACGCGCTTTCAGCAGTTGACGGAAGAATTATTGTTGACAGAAACAAATGTACATTGTGTGGATATTGCTGTAAGGTTTGCAAAGATTTTGCAATTAAAGTAATATAGCAATGGTAAATATATATTAAATTCATTTAGGAGAAAAATTTTGAGAGTAATAGGTATTGATTATGGTGATAGCAGAATAGGAATTGCGATGAGCGACGAGCTTGGGATAATTGCCGGCGGTCTAGATACTATAGAAAATATCGGAATGAATGAAAGTGTCGAAAGAATATTTGAATTAATTATTTCCAATAAGGTTGGAAAGGTTGTTGTCGGATTTCCGAAAAACATGAATAACACAAAAGGGAAGCGTGCAGAAATCACGGAACAGTTTATTGAACTGCTTGGTGCAAATGCAAATTCTTTTGAGATAATTAAATGGGATGAGAGACTCAGCAGTGTTGCTGCTACTAAAACAATTACAGCAATGGGAATGGGAAAAAAGAAAAAACGCGAGAAGGGCAGAGTGGATAAAATCGCAGCTATTCTGATTTTGCAAGGCTATCTTGATAGTTGTAAAAACTAATATAAAAATTTGGAGGAAATTTCAGATGAGCGAAGAACTGGACAATGTAGTTGAACTTATGGGTGAAGATGGCAAACTGGAAAAATTTGAAGTGCTTGATATGATAAGACATAATGAAAATGATTACGTTATGCTTAAACAAAGCGAGACAGATGAAAAAAATTGTATTGAAACTGATGCCGATGGAAGTATTGAAGAAGTTCCTGTTATTGTTATGAAAATGTTAGTTGATGATAAAGGTGAATATAACCTTCAACCCGTAACCGACGAGAGTGAGATGGAAGAGGTGTTTGAAATTTTCGTTGAAAATGTTTTGGAGGATGAAGGTTAATGTCAGTGTTTTACAAAGTGGCGAAAAAAATCATCATGTTATTTCCAAAACCGTCGCATCCATTTAACTTGAATAATGATGGGGTAAAAACATATGCTCTGTGGCAATTTGAACGTGGAGATGATACTTTAAGTTCTTACAAGGGATTTGCAAAGATTAATGAAATGTTTGAAGATAAAGTTGTTCTTGATATCGGATGCGGTGCCGCCGGGAAAACTATTTATTATTCAAAACTTGGCGTAAAGAAAATATATGGATTAGAAATTCTTGAAAAATACAGAGTCGAAGCTGATGCACTTGCTAAAGAAAAAAGCAGTCAAGATAAATTTGAATTTGTTGCAGGTGATGGAGCGAGTACGCAGTTTGAAAGCGAAATGTTTGATACAATTATTATGAATGACGTTGTTGAGCATGTTGATGATCCTAATGCACTGTTTGCAGAATGTCACAGGATATTGAAGTCGGGAGGGCGAATTTATCTTAATTTCCCACCATACTACCACCCATATGGTTCGCATCTTAGCGATGCCATCGGAATGCCATGGGTGCAATGCTTTTTTAGCGATCGATTCTTGATAAAATTGTATAAGGATTTGGTTAAAGGCCTTCCGGATGGCAAGGAAAGAATTGCGTTCAGAATTAGTACTGATTTAAATGGCAAAGAGTATTTTTCATATATTAATAAAATTACAATTAGGAAATTCAATTTGCTAGCAATTAAGGATAAATATAAGATGCTATATTATAAGGAAAGACCTATTCGAAAAGTTGTTGCACCATTTGCAAAATTGCCACTTATAAAAGAAATGTTTGTTGGAATGGTAATAGTTGTTCTGGAAAAATAGTGCCTTTGAAAAAAGC
>JANYKE010000091.1 GCA_025361685.1 Eubacteriales bacterium
ATTCGAAGGTGTTGGGGTTGGTGTCGGTGAGTATGTTGGTGTTGACATCAAATATGCCAAGTCTGAAGCTTGAGATATTTGATATGGGTCACCTGATGTACCTGAACCTAACGGTACGGTCCGATTAGCAGGATCTGTCCAGTATCCTATTGGAGTGGCTGCCGATACAGTTGAAACAACGCCTAATGATGCGAGGGCTGTGAACAGCATTGTTAGTGCGAGTACAAAAGCTAATATCTTTTGTTTGCTACTTTGTGTTTTCATGATTTTTTCTCCTTTTTTTCTTTCATAAAATGGCTTTCACATTTGTTTTATTAATTTGTTTTACTAATTTATAGCATTCCGTTCGCTTATTAAAACATTATCCTCAAATTATATCTTCTGTAAATAAAATCTTTTATATTAAAAAAGTATGTGGGTCAGTGTTATAGAACCAGTCACCCGCTATCTATATTTATATTATATCGCATTAATAGGTAATGTCAACATATAAATTGAATTATTTTTCGATAATTTGAATGAAATAGTAAATGTTTTTCGCTTTTCAGATTTTTTTTGTACGGAAATGTCGGATTTTTAAGCATGTTTCGGAGCTAACAACAAAACAGCACTCTCGCGAGTGCCATTTTGTTTGCTTGTTTTGCTTTACATTTTTTTATTTTGCGTAATCCGTGCATCTTGTTTCTCGAATCAAATTAACCTTAATCTGCCCCGGATAATTCATTTCCTCTTCAATCTTCTTAGCAATGTTTCTGCACACAACAGGCATGTCATCATCTGTGAGTGATTCCGGCTTAACCATAATTCTCACTTCTCTGCCGGCTTGAATTGCAAAAGATTTCTCAACTTCAGGGAACGAATTGGCAATCTCTTCGAGTTTCTCAAGTCTCTTAATATAAGATTCAAGTGTCTCTCGTCGAGCGCCCGGCCTTGATGCTGAAATCGCATCTGCTGCCTGAACAAGTACTGAAGTCATAAACTCAGGTTCTACATCACCATGATGAGCCATAATCGCATTGATAACTTCGTAGCTCTCCTTATTCCTTTTAGCAATATCTCCACCAATTGTAATGTGCGAACCTTCGGTCTCATGATCAATTGATTTACCTATGTCGTGTAACAGCCCTGCTCTCTTGGCTAATGTAACATCACAACCAAGTTCTGCTGCCATAAGTCCTGCGAGGTGTGATACCTCAATCGAGTGATTCAAAACGTTCTGTCCGTAACTTGTTCTAAATCTAAGTCTTCCCAAAAGTTTAATCAGTTCAGGATTGAGTCCTTGGACGCCTGTCTCAAATGTTGCGCGTTCGCCTTCTTGCTTAATAGTGTTGTCAACTTCTTTTTTGGCTTTCTCTACTAATTCTTCAACTCTTGCAGGATGTATTCTGCCATCAATGATAAGTTTTTCGAGCGCTATTCTTGCAATCTCTCTCTTAATCGGATCAAATCCCGACAGTACTACGGCTTCAGGTGTGTCATCAATTATTAGGTCAACGCCGGTTAACGTTTCAAGGGATTTTATGTTTCTTCCTTCCCTACCGATAATTCTTCCTTTCATATCATCGTTTGGAAGTTGTACAACTGTTATTGTTGTTTCGGCAGTATGGTCAGCTGCACATCTCTGTATTGCGCCCAATATTATCTGCTTAGCTTTCTTGTCTGCTTCGTCCTTGGTTCTCTCCTCAACATTTCTGATAATTATTGCAGATTCATGTTTGATGTCATCTTCAAGATTGGTGAGTAGAATGGCCTTGGCTTCTTCTTGGCTTACGCCTGATATTCTTTCTAACTCTCTTATCTTATCTCTTTGAGCATTTTCAACTTCAACTTTTTTTGCTTCGATTTCTTTTTCTCTTTCATCAAGAGCTATTGATTTATTCTCAATCGTTTCAATCTTCTTGTCAAGATTCTCTTCCTTCTGTATAAGTCTGTTCTCGGATTTTTGAATCTCCAGTCTTCTTTCTCTGATCTCTCTCTCGAGTTCGGTTCTGCTTTTGTGAACCTCTTCTTTAACTTCTAACAGGATTTCTCTTTTTCTTCCCTCTGCGTTTTTTTCAGCTTCCAGCAATATTCTTTTGGCTTCGTTCTCAGCACTTCCTTTTTCCTTCTCAGCTTTAACTTTTCTGTCTTCATAGCCTTTCTTATAGAAAACTATGGGTAGAATTATAGCGGCCAAGATTGCCAGTGCTAATCCGCAAAGGAGAATAATTTCTAAATAGTTAGTTATTGTAATCTCCTCCTTTTATTCAGTTATAAATGTACGATAGACATCATTAAATACAATATCAAATACAACATCTTGGTACAGTTTACTACTTTTCAACAATCATGTCAATATGATTTACCGACACGATTCAGCTGTGTGAATTGCAAGTTTTTTTTACAATTTGAATCAGATTTCCTCTTCGATGAACACCTTTTCCATGTCGTAAACAGCCTTAACTCTATGCCCGGGCGGGACAATCAAAAATTCTTCATCCCAAACACCGAGCAGCAACTTTGAAATAAGTCTTGTGCTGCCTTCAATTATTTTAAAAGGTTTTTCTTCGGCTTTGGCTTTTTCGGAAATGTCTTTTAGGAAAATGTTATCCATGGGGTCATTGGCGGAAATGTATAAATATTCTTTGACCTCTTCAATCTTCAACATACTCATAAGATACTCGGCATTGTCCTCGCCATATTGGGCAATCATATCCTCCATAGACATGTCCAGTCCCAATGCCTTGCCTGTCTCGGTTTCGCGCAGGTAGCCCTCGCCTCGCTCCATGTATCCTGCCGATGACCATTGTGCGCTTGGATTGTCTCCAAAGTGTTCAATAAATTTTGCGCGTGACCCTAGAAATAGTGTGCAGCAATCGTGAGCTCTCGGGATGATTAGCGGGATACTTCTGGCAGTGATGCCATCCAGTCCGTTGCCGCACAAACCATATCCAACGGCGATTGCATCATAGCCCTCGCCTTGCGTTTCTTCTGCAGCATCAATTGCTCCTTGAACAGCATCTCTGACAAGCTCGGCCTTCTCATGTTTATTTTTCTCAAAAAAGATCGGAGTTATGCTTAGTTCTGATTCAGCAATCGCCTTGCTAGCCGACCGCACAAAAACCTCGCACCCGATAAACTTAACCCTCTTAATTTTATC
>JANYKE010000103.1 GCA_025361685.1 Eubacteriales bacterium
ACCAAAATTATTCCTGCTGCAATAGCAATTTTCGACTTTCTCTTAAACTTTTTCATAATTCATGCCCTTTACATATAACATATTTGTAGTATAATCAATGTACATGCTAGAATGAAAATAGAAGGGGGAAGTCAATACTTATGTCACAGAATGATGAATTTGTACAAGATAAACTTCTTTTGCTGTATATGCTAAAAAAATTCCGCTATCCTGTTTCCTCATCTGTATTACTCTCTTACCTATTTTCAAATAAAATTATTGATTTCTTTCAAACAATTGAAACTCTATCCGAGTTGAATACCAACGGATATATCTATATTACAGAGAAAAATGGCGAGAGTCAATACGAAATATCACAATCCGGACTAGAGCTTCTCAGCACGTTACAAGATATGCTCCCAAAAATTGAAGTTTCAATCATTGATAAGCTTTTCAGTTCTGAATTCTCCGGCAACAAGCACTCTCTTACTTCCAAGGTCGATTTTACGCCGCTTGGCGAGTCAAGAGTTACTGTCGAATATATTGTTTACGAAAATGATATTCCATATTTTGAGCTAAAATTTGCAGCCCCTTCGATTGAGGATGCGCGCTTTATTTGCAAAAATCTTGAAGAAAAGAGTTCGGATATTTATATGAAAATAATTGATCTCATATCTTCCCCTTAAATCGCTTATAGTACATATTAATAAACAATGTGTACAAATAATCATAAGACATCATAATTATCAATAGCCCAATCTCAATCACAAATGCAGGAAAGATATCTATCCGCGGAAAGAAAATATTGCCCCAAAAATAATAACTTATAATTATGAATATTGAAAAATATACTATCTTGCACAGAATCTGGAGCGGGATTTTTTTTATCATTTCAATATAGTATTTTATGATTCCGTAATATCCGAATACTCCCATATAAATTGCAAAAGATAATTTATCGGGCACAATGAAGAAAATCAGTATTCCCGTTGCAATATAAAAAATGAACCCGGTATATGCACCGGCTTCAATAATCACAATACTGATAAAAAATGAAGATAATATCATCAGAGAAAGTCTGTTTGTCGGATAAAGCGATTGCAGGTAAACAATTACAATTACAAAAGCAGCCATAACACCTGAAAGTGCAATTGACTTTGCAGATAACTTCAGCAACATGAATTACACATACAGTCTGTGCACATTACACATGAACATATTCTGCAACAATCGTTGCAGCCGCCATCGTTTTGCTTGTATCCATCATTCCTGTTATAACCGCGCTGATATGGGTCGAAATTCCCATTCCCTCTTGCATATGGATTAAACCCTCCACTGCTAAAAGAATTGTCGTACGCGCCGGTATTAGGGCCTCCTGACGTGTTTTCTTTTGTTAAAACATCATAAGCCTCATTAATCTCCTTAAGCTTCTCATCCGCAAGATCAGAAAGAGGATTATCCTTAAATTTATCTGGGTGATACTTTTTAACCATTACTCTATAGGCCTGCTTAATCTCATCTTGACTAGCGTCTTCTCTGACACCAAGAACTTCGTACGGGTTGCTCATTATAAATAATCTCCTTTGTTTTACTATACAATCCTTCGAAAATTATATTTTCAAGTATTGCGGTATCTCCTACAAACTTTAACAGTTCAAGCGACAGACACAATCTCTCGAGGCTTTTCAATAAATCAATTTCAATTTGCTCTTGTACTCTTCCCTTAAATGTTCCAACACTTTCGTCACTCTTTTTTTCATATTTAATTACAATAGGGTTATAAGCATTTTTCTTGATATCTTTTTCGATGTCATCATATGCATCAATAACATAAATCCATTTTCCAATATTATAACCGGCTTCTCTCAGAATTCTAATCTGCGATTCAGCATGCTCTCCCGGACTATGTGCAAATATTTCGGACATCATGTTTGCAAAATTTTCTGTTATGTCATCCATCAAATCAACTTTTGAATCTTCAATCAAACTTATTGTTTTTAGTGTACTTTCAATTTTTGTACATAGAGTCTCATACTTTTCCATTAATCTCCGAAACCTTCTACTGTAAAAAAGTTTCCCGATAGATGCAGTGATTGAGCCTTCATCTCTCCTGTCATCAGCGAACTTGTAGTTAAGCAATATCAGATTTACATCTGCAGCATAATCGACAAAAATATTATCCTTTAAATATTTATCCTTTCTTTGTGGGTGTAATATACATCTAAACTCTTCAGTGCTGACATTCGCCTCATATAATGCTGACAAAAATATTGCAAGGAAAACGCAATCGTAACTGAGGAGTAATGATGCAGTTCTTCCATTTGATTTGTGAAGACTTCTGCACACTCCACAATAGTAAGCTTTAAATTTCTCGTTATCACGCATTTTAAGTTCGCAGGGCTTGGGCTTAATATATCCAAACATCAGTCTGTTCCCTTGTCAATTATTGATTCATTCTTTTTCTGTTCATACTTTTTTTGAATATCCTGAATACTGGCTGCCTTATCAAAATCAATGCCTTCCTGTGCCGCTTTTTTAAGCCTGAAATATATTACTATATAAATGACAAAAGCAATAATGACAGGTATAAGTGCAATTGTCAACAGAACAAAACTTTGAAATTGATACTCTAGATAATGCCCGGTTGTGTTTTGACCTATTACTGAAAGCAAAATTGTAACGGCAATTGCGGCAAAGAAAAGTGCAGATGCAATTCTTCCCCAGATGTTTGAATTAACAACAAAATGTTCTCTTTTATATATTATAAAACCGCCCACATACATAAATAATTCTTTCAGGAAAAATATTACAATAATAAATATTGGAATTATTGCTTTGTATGTAAACATAGCAATTGCAGTCAATTGCATAAATTTATCTGCAAGAGGGTCGAGAAACTTTCCCACAACAGTAATCTGATTTGTTGCTCTGGCAATATAACCGTCAACGGCATCGGTTAGGGAGGCAACAACATATATTATAAGTGCAATTAAAAATTGTTCGTTCAATATTGCATATGCAACAAAAGGAACTGCACATAAACGCAGAAAAGATAATGTGTTGGGAATGTTAATTTGGCTGATGATAAAATTCGCTGTTTTTGATTTCGTCATATTTTTTTCTTGGCAACTATCGCAAGTATCTTGTTGCTTCTTTCTATAAATGCACTCATCAAATCGGGATTCATTGGTTTATGGCTCATAATCGCTAAATCGTAAATATGTCTGGCAATCATTTCAACATCATCGCCGCGCCCATCTTCGGAATTTAATACTAAAAGAGTCTTAATCAAATCGCTTGAGGAATTAACAATAAGTGTTTCGTCCGTCGGCATCGCGCCTTCGCCAAACATACCGCCATACATTTTGCTCATCTCTTGCATTCTTCTTGACTCTTCCGACAATAAGATAATTGCAGGTGTCTCTGTATTTTTCAGACCTTGTATTTCTATCTTCAACATCTCGCTGTCAGCAACTTTTGTAAATATCTCTTTAATGGCAATGCTGTCATCCTCAGAAAACTTTGTCATATGATTCTGATCATCTTTCATGCTTTCACTAATATGCGAATCAATTCGTGCAAATTTTGTTTCCTTATCATTGTATTCCAAAAACGAAATAAAATGATTGTCAATTTGACCATCAAGAATAATTGCTTCGATTCCACTGGTTTTGAAATTTTTAATGTATTGACCTTGCAAAACCACATCGCTTGCATAATACACTGTATCAGGGTTATGATCCTTGTTTACCAGTTTATATTCCTCAATTGTAATATATCCGCCGCCAATTGTTTTGTAAACAATTGATTTTGCAACTTTTTTATAGAACTTTTCCTCCTTAAGGCACCCATATTTAACAAATGGATTAATGTCATCCCAATACTTGCAATAAGCGTCTCTATCTTTTTTGAATAATCCGTTTAGTTTATCTGCGACCTTCTTAATAATGTGTGTTGATATTTTATTGACATAGCCATCACTTTGGAGAAAACTTCTCGATACATTCAGTGGCAATTCCGGACAATCAATCACACCCTTAAGCAGTAGCAGAAATTCCGGAATAACTTCCTTTATGTTGTCAGCTACAAAAACTTGATTGCAGTACATCGGACTTTACCTGGTTTACCTGGAACGAAAAGTTTGTGCGATTATTCAAAACCGGGTAGGCCCAAACCGTGTAGGCAAATGGGGTTTAATGCAAACACTTGCCGACTTTATCAAGCTGATCATGAAGGAAATGATTCCTATTCGCAAAGCTGATCATCTATTGTTCAATTTGGCTCCATTTATTGTGATTACTTCAACGATTATGGCCATGGCTGCACTCCCTTTGGCCAAAGGACTTCAGGCAATTGATTTCAACATTGGAGTATTTTATATAATGGCTGTTTCATCAATCGGAGTGGTAGGTATCCTAATCGCCGGATGGTCGAGCAACAGCAAATATTCTCTTATTGGCGCCATGCGAAGTGGAGCCCAGATAGTTAGTTACGAACTTTCAGTAGGTCTTTCTCTGCTTGCCATTGTGGTATTTTCAGGAACAATGTCACTGTCTGGAATTATTGAAAGTCAGGCAGATGGCTGGTGGATTTTTAAAGGCCATATTCCTGCTATTATCTCCTTCATCATTTTTCTTATTGCCAGTACAGCAGAAATTAACCGTGGACCTTTTGACCTTGCAGAAGCAGAGTCAGAATTGACAGCAGGATTTCATACCGAATACTCAGGAATTAAGTTTGCATTCTTTTACCTGGCCGAGTACATGAACATGTTCATCGTTGCCGCCCTTGGTGCAACAGTATTTCTTGGAGGATGGATGCCATTTCATGTAGGAACCTGGGAAGGTTTTAATCATATTATGGATTTTATTCCTCCGATGGTATGGTTTTTTTCAAAAACCTTATTTATCATTCTGATAATCATGTGGTTTAAATGGACATTTCCTCGTTTGCGCATCGACCAATTGCTTACCCTGGAATGGAAATTTTTATTACCTATCAGCTTGGTTAACATTGTCCTTATCGCATTTATTGTCCTGATGCACTGGCATTTTTAATCTTAACAGCGAAAAACAATGAGTAGTATATCAAAATATTTTAGCGATTTATTTAAAGGAATTTCCTCGCTGTGGGCTGGAATGCGCGTAACAGGAAAGTACTTTTTTAGTCCCGGGCAAATTGTGACCGAGCAGTATCCGGAAAACCGCGCCACGTTGAAAATGGAGCCTCGCTTTAAAGGTGAAATCATTATGCCCCATGATGAGAACAACCAACATGCCTGCACGGGTTGCGGAATTTGTGAGATGAATTGCCCAAACGGTTCAATTGAAATTATTACAGACCGCGTGGCCAACCCAGAAGGGAAACTGGAACGTGTGATTGACAAACATATTTATCACCTGTCGATGTGTACATTCTGTGGATTGTGCGTGAAAACATGTCCATCAAATGCACTGGCATACGGACAGAAATTTGAACATGCCGTATTCGACCGGCATAAACTGACCAAAGTATTGAACCAGCCAGGTTCATCACTAAAAAAGGAGGCAAAAAAATGAGCCTGAATGTATTCATGTTTTACATGTTATCAGGAATTATCCTGACATTTTCTGTCTTGTCAATTACAACTCGGAGAATATTAAGAGCGGCAGTATATCTATTGATTGTGCTTGTTTCAACATCTGGATTTTACTTTTTGTTGAAATACGAGTTTATGGCAGCGGTTCAATTAACCCTTTATGCAGGAGGTATTGTGGTTCTGATCATTTTCAGTATTCTGCTGACACACCACATTTCACATCTGTTTAATCGTCCGGCCCTGATCAACCTGCTGATGGGAATCGGTGTGTCTGTTACAGGAAGCGCCCTTGTTTTAGCGACGCTCCTCACCCACCCTTTCAAGGCCAACAACGCTTCTGTACTATCAGTTGATATGACTGCGATTGGAAATCAACTGCTCAGCACCGGAAAAAACGGCTATGTTTTGCCATTTGAATTAATCAGTATTTTACTACTTGCATCCATGATTGCTGCTATTATTGTAGCCAAAAAAGATAAAAATAAAAACTCAGAGATATGATTGAGGGAATTGCAATCGAACATTTTTTAGTGGTCAG
>JANYKE010000123.1 GCA_025361685.1 Eubacteriales bacterium
TCATCCGCTTATAAAAGTTATTGATGAAGAATATACCGGGGAGGCTTTGCTTTCCGATAACGAGCCAAAAATAATTATTGCAAGTGGGCCTCTTACAGACGGAGTGCTTTATAAAAATATTCAAGAACTGATACACGCAGACTATTTACATTTTTTTGATGCTGCCGCGCCACTTATTGAGACAGATTCGATAGATATGACAATTGCTTTTCGTGCATCGCGGTATGGAAAAGATACTGAAGTAGCAGGCGAAGCAAGCGTGGGCGACTATATCAATTGTCCGATGAACGAGCAACAGTATTTTGCATTTTACAACGAACTGATTTCCGCGGATGTTGCATATGTGAATGAGTTTGAGAAAAAGAAAATTTTCGAGGGCTGCATGCCGGTTGAGATAATGGCTGGCAGAGGCGTTGACACTTTGAGGTTCGGACCGTTGAAACCGGTTGGACTTGATAATCCGATGACAGGTGAAAAATATTATGCGGTTGTACAGCTTAGGCAGGATAATTATCAGGATTCGCTTTACAACATGGTTGGGTTTCAAACACGATTAAAGTTTGGTGAACAGAAACGTGTTTTCTCAATGATACCGGGTTTGGAGAATGCTGTATTTGAAAGGTATGGCGTTATGCACAGAAATACTTTCATCGATTCGCCTCATCTGTTGAACAGCGTATATAAATTGAAGGAACGGGACAACATATTTTTTGCGGGACAGATAACAGGAGTTGAAGGTTACGTGGAATCAGCTTCTTCAGGATTGATTGCAGGAATGAACGCTGCACTTGAAGTGCTCGGGCGTGAGCCAATTACATTTGAAAACAATACAGCTATCGGAGCGCTGGCACAATATATTTCCCGTAACAATGCAAATAATTTTCAGCCAATGAACATTAATTTTGGTATAATAAAAGGGATTGATGAAAAAATCAGAGATAAAAAAACCCGTTACAATAAAATTGCTGTGAGGGCACTAGAAGCCGTGAATGATAAAAAGAAAATATTAAGCGAGGTACTTTGATTATGGATAAAAAGAAAATGATCAAAATTGCAGTATTTGCTTCACATGGCGGATCGGATATGCAGGCTATTGTCGACGGATGCAAGAGCGGCGAGATTAATGCCGCGGTTGCTCTGGTTATCAGCAACAACTCAAACTCATTTGCGCTCAAGCGTGCGGCCAATGAGAAAATTGATTTCTACCATCTGAGCAGCGCGGCAATTCCTGATCAGAACGAGCTTGACAATAGATTTTTGGAGCTGCTTGAGAAGTACGATATTGATATTATTTTCCTTGCCGGGTATATGAAGAAGATTGGAACTCCGATTCTTCGCAAGTATGAGAACCGAATATTTAATATTCATCCGGCGCTACTGCCGAAGCATGGCGGACAGGGAATGTACGGAATAAAAGTTCACACGGCCGTAATCGATGCCGGTGAAGAAGAGACCGGAGTTACAATTCACAGGGTCAATGAGGAATATGACCAAGGAGATATTTTTGCACAGACGACTGTTCCGGTTATGCCGGATGACTCACCTGAGATGCTTGCAGCAAGGGTATTGGAGCGTGAGCATACTTTTCTTGTTGAGGTTGTAAGAAAAATAGTTGCGGATTTATTTTAGTCCTTCTTGCGATTTAGCAGTAAGCTTATCACTGATAAATGTAATTGTTATACTGGCACCTACCGAACCTGAACCATCCCATCTATATGTTATTGTGGTGGTTTCGGTGTTAGCCGGCATAGCTGATCCCTCAACTCCTCCAAATAACTCGACAACATCAGCGATACTCATTCCGGTCTGCAACTGATTGTATTGCACTAATGTTACGCCGTCTTGGGTGATTGGCACAGGTGTTGGAGTGGGTTTGGCAGTGGGCTTGGGAGTTCCGGTTGGCAGCTTAGTTGATGCAGGCTTTGATGTTTTATTTGGTTGAGATGAAGACATTGAAGTATATGAGCTTTCCGGATTAAGAGTTGTATTGGATGCCGGATTGAGATTGCCGGAACCATTATTTCTAAAAATCAAAATGCTGGCAATCAGAAGCAGGATTGCAACAACAATCACCACGGGCATTACCCTTCCGGATTTGTTGCGGCGAGATTTTTTCTTTCTGTGATTTGGTCTGTTAGGTTTGAGTTCGTTTACTCTGCGTGATGCGCTTCTTGATTTTTGATTAGCCATGACATTTCGCTTCCTGTAAGAATTTTTTCTTAACTTTATTATATATAAGATTTCTGCGCAAATCAATGCAAGCAGTGTTTTTAATTATGAGAATTTTCCGACAATATATTTTCTTTTACATAAAAACACTGTATTTTGTAAATATCACTTTGGAAAAACAAATCCGAACCTGTTACCCATCTGGGCAATCCGGTTCGGCTTATATTTTGGTGCCGAAGGCGGGACTTGAACCCGCACGATATTGCTATCACCGGATTTTGAGTCCGGCACGTCTGCCAGTTCCATCACTTCGGCGCGTGTGCTTAATCATAATACCAATCCTGTCGAAACTTGTCAAGGCGTGTCAGATATTTTGCACATTTGCCAAAACAGGCCTGTATTGTCGAGTATTGTCGAAACATTTAGACTGTTTTTTTCAAAACCATATTGAATAATTATTTGCCGACAGGCATTATATGAATACAGCAAATGCTGTTTTCCAAAAAGCGAAACAAAGGGGTAACATATTTTTATGGGAAGTGTACAGCCGCTAATCGAAATTCTCGAAAGTATGATACTGGATTTTGTTACCAAAAGGCCGCATATAATTAATAACGTTTATCGAGAGTTGATTGACAAGCAGGAGCTTGAAAAGGAAGTCCGCAATTATATAAGCGGCAAAGCGCAAGGAATGAATCTGTCAGCGGAAGAAATCGAATGGCTTATTTTCAATTTTAAAATTTATACGCAGGGGTGGGGAGTATTGCAACCGCTCATTGATGACAGAGAGCTTACTGATATTAAGGTGATAAGCTATGACAATATCAGGGTGAAAAGAAATGGGAAAAGGCAGAAGGCTGATATCCAGTTTGCAAGTCCGGATAGTCTGAAGAGATTTGTGAACATGATAGCGGTAAGGAACGGTGGAAGCATCAGCGAGATGAATGCGCTTCAAAAATTGACAGATGCCAAGTCATGTAAATATTTTATTCTGAGGATAAATATTGCAGGCGAATATGTTAATTCGGTTAACCATCAATATCTTACCATAAGAAAAATTTCGAAAGAAAAATTGGGGATTGAAGATTTGCAGATGAAGGGTATGTTTGATTCGAGAATATGCAAGTATTTATATGAGGCAATAAGAAATGATTTTTCGATACTTGTGACCGGCAAAGGGGCTTCGGGCAAGACAACTCTGATAAACGCGCTGATAGATGAAATTCCGCATGATAAGTCTGCGCTTGTGATTCAGGAGGCAGAGGAACTTTTTTCTGATACGCATCCGGATATGATGTTTCAGACGGTAAGGTACACAAAGGGTGAAAGCAAGATTCGATACACGCTCAGAGATCTGTCAATCAACGGCCTGCTTACTGATCTGGACTACTTCGTAATTGGCGAAATCAAAGGTGAGGAAGCGATGGACATGATTAATGCAATTTATACGGGGCACGCGGGGATAACTTCGGTACACGGCAATAACGCCGAAGAGTCGCTAGACAAAATAGTTCACTACATGAAATATGTCAGTGATCTTAAAAAGGAAGACTTAATGAAAATGCTTTCAGGACTTGACGTAATTATATACATGAAAAATTTTATGATAATTGAAATAACTGAAATCATCTGTTTTGATGAAGGTCAAAACAAATTGTTGTTCAATAAAGTTTTTAAATTCCAATCGCAGGAAGACAGCACTGCCTTTCCGGATTTTCAATTCGTGAGATTAAACGAGAGCTGCGCAAAAGCAAAAGAAAAACTGCGTATGGGAAAATATTATCGTCAAAATAATTCTGATGAAGACGGAGGAAATTTTGCATGACAACAATGATTGCGTTGCGAGCCATTTTATTTGTAGTTATTACTTTGGCCGTTATTTGCATACTGGAAATAATAAGCAGTGAGAGCACAAAAAATTTAATTAAAGAAAAACTTGGCGACCTGGATGAGAGATATGAAAAAAGACTGTCAAAAAAGCAACTGGAAATAATATATAACGGAAGCTACGAGAATAAGAAATATATCGAAAAGGTGGATGACATTATTGAAAGTTCTTCGATTAGATTCATATTTCCATTTGTCACAAGTGAGATATTTCTGGCATCAAGTATTGTAATTGCAATTGTTTCAACAGCAGTCTTTCACACATTTGTATACAGCTCGGCGATTTTTGATATATTGATTTTTATTTCCGGACTGTTTTTGCCATATTTATTGTTGAAAAAGGCGACTGCAATTGTCGGAGACAAAATCGACAGCCAGATACTGCCGTGGCTGAACACACTTTCAAATTTGAGCGCAACAAATGATGATATTGTGACAATAATTGAAAAATCAACGTTGTATTTAAAGGCGCCGCTAAAGAAGTATGCTGAAGGGTTTGTGCTTGAGGCTAAGCAGGGAGTGGAATTACAGGAAGCTATTACACATTTCGAAGAAAAAGTTTCGAACAGAAGATTAAAACAATTTATTCGCAATCTCGGAGTTTGTTCCAAGCACGATGCGGATTACAAGAAGGTTATCAATAAGTCAAAGATATTGCTTAGAGGATATTTTGTTGAAAAGTCGAGACGCAAAAAAGATATTACGCAAGGTAAGACGGACATTGTTGTAACATTAGTAATTGGGATTGTATTGTTTTATATTTTTGTGTCTTTTCAACCGGAGTTTTCAAAGACCATTACCGAAACATTTATTGGCAATATTTTGATTGGGTATAATCTTTTTGTTTTACTTTTTGGGATTTATAAAATGATTACTATTGATGAGTTAAATTTTTAGTTGCAGGAGAGCGCGATGTTTGAAATTGAAAAAGGATATTTTTCAGAAAATAGAATAGAAGAGTTTCTTAAGAGAAATGGCAATCCGTTAAGGATGAGCGCTAAGATTTTTATGATTAGCAAATTTGCTGCTTCAGCATTTCTGGGAGCTTCCCTTTTCGCAGCATCAACAAACATTTTGCTTGGACTTGGAGGAGTGATTTTAGGATTTTTCTTTTTGGATATAGGGGTGAAAATATCTGATAATTCTGATATGAAGAATGTTAAGTTTGAACTTGCGGATATTTATGATTTGATAAATATCCAGACTTCGGCAGGAGTACCTATAGGAATAGCTTTGCTTGAAGCGCACACGACGGTAAGAAGCAAGAGGCTGAAAAAAGAACTTGCTGTCTTGTCAGCAGAAATTATGCTCACCAACAATATCGGAGAAGCGCTTGATAATTTCGAGAGTAAATTTAAATCATCAGACATTGAGGTTTTTGTGATGAGCCTGAAGCAGGCTGTGTTGACCGGACAGAGCGAAATGATCCTCGATGATATTTCCGACAGCCTTAAAGAATCGAATCAGATATTGCTGCAATTGGAAGGCGGTAAAATTAAGAGCATTCGAATCATGATTCAGCTTCTCATGTATGTTGGAATAATTGGCATTCTTTTGTATGGACTATGGACTGAATTGGGCAAGGTATGGAGCAGTATGCTGGGTTAATGTGATCGCGACATGTTTCCCCATTACATATACATTAATAAGGAAAGGAGGAATAAATTCATGAAAAAATTTACGAAAAAAGTATTTTCTTTAAAAAAGAAGGGCGACGAGCAGATTATTGTAAAGCTCGTACTTGTTGGCGTTGCAGTTGTTCTGGCTTATTTGTTTAGAGCAGGAGTGACAGATCTTCTCTCAAATTCATTTGATGTACTTGGACAAAGCGTCGGAATAATGATGAGTGGTATGTAGTTCTAATGTTTTACAGCGGAGGCAAAGTGTATGAAATGTTTTTATTTTATACGTAAGAAGAAAAAAGGTTACGTGGGGGAAATGTTTGCCTCACTTGTGATTATTGCATTTTGCATAATAGCTCTTATTACCGGCATAAATTATGTTGACATGGTGAAGGACTACGCTGTTGCAAACCAAATATCCAGGAAATTTATTTTACGCATGGAAACAGTCGGCTACCTAAGAATTGAAGATGCAGATCGCCTGCTTGTTGAAATGAAGGATGCAGGATTTAAGAATGTTAGTCTGAATGGCAGTACGAATACTAAACAAGAGTTTGGAGAAGATGTGATACTTAACATTTCGTTTCTTCAAAGCGGGAAAGAAACGGTGAGAAGCGGATCCGGGTTTTCAACTGTGAATAGTGATAAGTACTTGAACATCAGACGAAGCTCAACTGCGAAAGGATGAAATGATTTTAGGATAGGAGGTTGATTAATTGTCTGAGATAAAAGTTGTGTTCTTGACATACAAGAAACGTGGAAGTGCGGTTTCATATCCGCTTATGATATTTTCTGTTATTACAACTATTATTATGGTTATGTTTATCGTTCAGTTTTATGTCAGTCAGGCTGAAACACAGAAAACCCAGGATGCCCTTGCGGCGTCAAGCCTTGCGGTATACAAGGAACTTAGCATTTACGATAGGATTGATATCGGGAGCATAACTTTTTCTCAGAACAATTGCAACAAAGCTCTGGAAACTTTTAAAAAATATTTGCGTGAAAACCTTTGTCTGACCGGTGATGATGTTTCAATAGATGAGTCATACATTCATGGGAAAGTTAAGATAAATGAATTTATTATTTATGATGTTTATGGTAGTGATGTTTCGCAATACACATATAATCCTGATAACAAAACCTTTGGAAGTATTACATTTAGGTACGGAAAAGGAAATGTAAGAACGCCGGATAACAGAATTATTGACAGCACGGCCATTTATGCTTCAATAGGTTTTGAGTTCAATATGATGGGGAGAAATGTGCCTGTCGAAATTGTGCAAATGACAGATGTTGATGAAAGGAATAAATAAAATGAAGCAAAAGAAAATTAAACTTGTAGTAATATGCGTATTAGCTTTGGCAATCGCCGCCGGGATATACTCGCTCATGCTAAATGCAGAAAAGAAAAATGACAATAAATCTGTGGCGGAAGATAAGAATCCTATACCTATAGAAGAAGGTGCCACCAATGATAAAAATCAAACCGATAAAGCAACAGTAACGTATATTTTTAAGGCAGCAGATATATCAGAAATCGGTGCCGGAAAAATTAGGGGCGGAGATAATGTGAGTATGGTTGTTACATACAAAAACGTAACGCTGGGAAAAATATTTACCAAGCAGATTATTAGTAATGTTAAAGTCAAAAATGCTTTCACAACAGATGGAGAGCTTGTTCAAAAAAACGATATCAGCCGATCTGCAGGGATGATTGAGTTAACAGTTACGATTGAAGAGGCACTTGAATTGGACAATGCCAATCTGCAAGGCAAATTAAGAGCAATAAAACAAAATCAAACTTTTGATTCAACTGTACCGGTAGCTGCATTTGAATCGCAATAATGAAAGGATACATTTGTGAATAAAAAAACAAAAATGAACATTACAGCAGCAATAATTTTTGCAGCTGTTTGCATTGCGGTAATTGTAATTGTCGTCTTAGGAAATAATCGCCAAAACGAACAATCATACTTTGATGAGAATAAAAGAATAGTTGAACTAAATTCAGCGCAGTCGCAGACTCGAACAATTGTATTGCCAACTAATACAACAAATACGGCAAATACAGCTAACACGGTTAATACAAGTATTCCTGCAAACAGCATTGCAACTGTTGATGCGAAGGTGCCGCAAAGCACATATTTTGCAGAAGAAAAAATACCGATCGAAACTATTGAAAAAAAGTCAACTCCGATGCCGGCTCCTGCTTATACAGATAAACCGGAGGCTGCTGTTTTTGATCAGGAAACAACAGATAAAATAAATGAAGTTAACAGTTATTCAATGATGATTAAAACATTTGACAGACAAAAATTCGTCGATGCATGTGTGCATATTGCTCGAGGAGAAACATTTGATATTCAGTCATTGGATATTTTTCAGGACGAAAAATTACGCATGCACTATATTTCTCACACTGACAACATTGTTGAAAGAGATATTGGAATGAGCTATTGGCATGATTACATAAATCCAAGCGGAGCACTGGATGGATTCAAATATACAGTTGCTTTCAAAAAAGGAGACAAATGGGTACTTCATTGCATTACAATAAGAATGGCATAAAAGCAACTTTGACAATCTTATTTACATCAATAATAATTACTGTTTTTTTGATTGCATTTCAAACAAAAGGGGAAGCATATTCGGAAGAAAATGTGTGGGGAACTTTTTATTGTGATGATAGTTACGAATATGATTATGGGTTTCTTCATTATTATTCTGAAGGGTATGCGAAAGGTTATAATATTTGGGACGATAATGCTGATTTTATTAATGGGAGCACTTGGGAAGGTAGATGGACTGATGCAGGCGAACTCATAAACAGACGCGACAGAAATAAAGTGCTGCACAATTCCGATACCAGAGGATGGGTATTGATTCGAACAGAATGGCAAAACCAAAATAATATTTTTCAATACACGGGAATAGCCGGGCATAATGAATATCAACCCAATGACTTCAATCCGGTATACGGTTATGGTTGTCCTCCGAATGGCGGCGTTCAGGACGGCGGATCATCAATATATTGGGGAATACAACGGTTTAATCGTTATCGTAGGGCAGCAATTAAAATATACAGGCGAGAAAAACCAAAACCTTTTCACCAAAAGACTTCAGTTGATGTCGGGATGACTCCATATTATATCAATGGCTCAACGCTATGGACTAAGTCGGGAGGAAACATTAATATCAGAGCTGTCGGATTTGACAAATATCCGGACAACTACGGACAGCAGTCGCAGTATGAAGCTTGTGTTCGGGACACATCAATAAAAGTATTTTCGCCCGACTATTCAGTTTTGTTTGGAAGAACATTTAATGCAATGACCAATTCGGTCTCAGTAGTAAACAGCAACTACGATTTTGGCACAAACATATTTAAAGGAATGTGGGCCAATTGGAGAGGCTACGGTGACAATAACAGAAGCTTTGCAAACGGATACTTTCTCCATGGGCTGGAAAGCACGATGATAATCTGCCCGTCAAACAATCTTGATTTGCAGATACAGGCAAGACATAAAAATAAGTACAATATCGAAAGTGAGAATCCGGGTGAGTGGCATAATGGATTTGCATTTGGAAATGAAGCGAATGAAAGATTCCAATTTCTTTCAACCGATGGAGATGCACCGACATGTTCAAAGATGACATTTGAAAAAGCCGGTGACACCAGATTTCAAATTACACTATCAGGTGTCAGTGATTTTCGTTCCGGAGTTATGAGCGTAAATGTTACCGTATGGAATGATCAATCTCAGCGCAAAACATATACGACATATAAAAGTGGAAATGATTATAAGGCAGTAATTGTAACTTCAGATTTCGGAAACATCGTGGGAAACTATCATGCAAGTGCCGTGCTTTCAGACAACGTAGGAAATACAAAAACAGTTTTTTCTGATCTTTCAGTCAATGTTGTCGCGGATCCAATCCCTACTATTACAGATATAATGACTGAATCGGATTTCACAGGCAAAACAATAAACTATTATATTGGAAACAGCATATATGTCACGGCTGCAAACAGTTATTTTCCGCAGGGAGTATCACAAAGATATTTTGCATGGCGCATGAAAATGCCTAACGGAGAAATTGTTGATTTTACACCCGGAGCCTCAACTCCTTCTCCTGAACACTATGAGTGCATTACGCCGCCGACAAATCTTCTCAGAAATATCGCTGAAGGACGATACACACTTTATCTTACTGCATACTATTGTGACAGCTATAATAATATTAGGTATGCCACAGCTTCGTGCGAGTTTAATATTACAACCGAGCCCGGACCGTTTGCAAATATTATTACTAGATTAAGATAGAATGAATATTACTCAATTTTGTTTTGTATTAATAATTATTTTCGGATTACAATTTCTGATCTTGCGCTCAGGGTTGAATTTTCTTATCAAAAAAATTGATGATGAAATTGTTTTTGAGCAAAAAAAATGGAATTTGATTTTCATTTCGATTGCAGCAACGATAGAGTGCGGCCTTTTGATAATTGCCGATAGCTTCGAAATTGATATAAGCTCAGCAACTATAGTTTTTATTGTTTTGTTGCTCAATCTAATTGGCTTCATTGATGCCAAGACCGGCAGCGTGTATTTCATTTTTAGTATTCCTCTATTCGTGTTATGCATATTATACGACTTGATGAATTGGAATTCTTTTATTGATAGTGTTATTCCAATTTTATTGACAGCATTAATATGCCTTGTTTCCAATAAGCTCGGAGGAATGGGAACAGGTGATTTGGAAATATTCATTGCCTTATCAATTTCATCAGGATTCAACACATTGTTCGTAATTTTTTTCTCACTGTTTTTCGGAGGAGTAGGTGCAATAATCAGAGCGATAATCGGACTTGTAAAACGAGAAAAATCACGCAACATTTTTACTTGTCGAAAGCCTCTTTGCCCATACATTGCACTGGCGTTTTTTGTCTGTAAAATGTTGTTGCCAACCCTTGATTTTCCCTTATAAAATAAGGGGTTTAGGTGCTAAGGATTTTCTTAAATATATTTATTCATTTGCACTAAATCTGCTTTACTTAACCATAATAGTATGATAAGATTTAGATGGATCAAAAGTCTTCATGGTATTTGCCTTGAAGATAAATTTTTCTGGAGGTATGAATTAAAATGAAAAACGGTAATGTTAAAAAGTCACTGGCAATTATTTTAAGTTTGGCAATGGTGATTAGTGCGTTTGCAGCTATTTCTTTGCCAATGACAGCGTTAGCTGATCCGGTTACAAGTACGATAACACTTAGTTATGGACTCACTGATGTATTTGGAGAGAGTTATACCGGAAGCACTGTTTCTACAATGGTAGAAGATGTTGCTACAAGTGGTTTTATTGCAGCGGATGCAGCTGCTTCAAATATTAATATTTGCGGTAATGCCGGAATTACAACCGGGGGAACCGGTCAAGTTCAGAGTGCATTGGTAGATTTTGCACTCGGCAAGTGGGCATCATATCTGGTGGGTGCTACAGTTACTTCTGCTACTCTGGGATTTCAAGTAACAAATGTTGGACAAGGCCTAAAGGGGCAGGTAGACATTAGGAGAGTGGACGACTCTCAGAACAAAGGTAAGTGGACAGCACCAACAGCATCAGGCGGAGTATCATATCTTGGCAGAAATGGTGTATATACTCCAACACCAAGTATCACTACTGACTGGACAACTCCGGGAAGTACAATTCTTGATTCAAGCACACTTAAAGGTTCTCTTCCAACAACAATGGCCGCAGGCACATTTTATAGTGTACCTGTAACCGATGATGTTCAAGGTTGGATTGATGGTGCAATTCCTAACCAAGGCTGGTATGTAACTCCTAATGATAAAGTTAGCACCGGTTGGAAGATGCAGACAAATAAGGCCGCAGGAGATGTTAAACCTAAACTTACAATTACTTATACCGGAGGAATTCCGGTAGTGCCACCGACACCAAGACCTTCATTCACACCGGATCCAAGTGATCCAACACCATATTTTTATATTGATGCGATGTTTGGAAGTGATTCCAATGCGGGAACAACTCAAGCCACACCATACAAGACAATAACAAAGGCAATCACATCTGTAAAAGTTAATGGCGGAACAATATATGTTTCTGAGGGAACATATGGAACGCCGGGCGCATGGGGCTGGGCTTCAACAGATTCAAATGATCTTGCAGGGTCAATATCAATAACCGGTTTTGTCGGAACACCAACAAAACAAATTTTGGTTAAGCCGTATATTAATGCTATGACAATGCCATTCTTTACCGGTAAGGGAGATGGCGGAATGGGCAACCTGAAAATCTCCGGAAGCAAGTATATAACTGTTCAGGGCATGAGTTTTATGGGAGGCCATAAGAGCGGCAACGTTGTAACAGTTGACACTTCGGATCACATCACAGTAAAAGATTGCGTAATGCGCGGCGGCACGGAAGCACAGGCCGATTGGGAGTCGAATCCTAACAATCCTAATAAATCAGGTAACCTTACTGCTAATGTAATGCACATAGACATGTCGCAATTTGTTACACTCCAGAATTGCGATATGCAAATAGACGGAAGTGATATGGGCGTTGGTGCTGCAGGCGGCGGCAATACATTGTATCTTCAGGGCTCAGAAAATTGTTTAATTCTGGATAACCACATGAGAAGAGGCGGACACGGAGCAATGACACTGAATGCGTTTGGCGGACAAGCAACCGGCAAAGTTCCGAGATTCAACGTTGTCAGAGGCAATCTTGTTGACCAGGAATGGGGTGGCGGTATCGCAACAGGTCAGGGAGCAGTTAACAATATTATCGAGCAAAACATAGTGACTAACGTTGGATGGTTGTGTGTTACTTATCCTAAAGTTGGTTCGCAGATTGCATCTGCCAGAAATATCGTAAGAAACAATCTATACATTGATGCTGCAGCCGGCGTAAGATGGTTCCGGTCAGAAATGGTGAATGATGGGAGCATTGATACAGCTTGGAGAGCTTCTGCTAACAGAAGCGGCGGCGGGCAGCTAAATGAAAATCAGTGGG
>JANYKE010000140.1 GCA_025361685.1 Eubacteriales bacterium
CCTACACCAACACCAACACCGACCCCGACCCCGACCCCGACACCAACACCAACACCAACACCAACACCAACACCATAACCTACACCAACACCATAACCTACACCAACAGCATAATTGGAAACACTCCCTTCATGATAGCGGTTTTATATTTTCCACTGTCTACCATAAAGGGAGTATATCAAATTCGAAAGCCAGTTTTTTTCTTTTGTTATAAATAGATAATTAAAGTTTAGTAGAATCTTCTTCCGTATGTTTGGTTTCTTTCGGGAAGTACAAGCTTTTTGCGCTTGGAAATTTTTAGTTTTCCATCCTCAATGATTCCGGTATCATTTTCGATACACCAATTGGTTAATTGTTCTCTCATTGAATTTTTGATGTCAATATATTTTTGTTCTGCGATATCAGCAAGGTTTTGCAATTCGGACGGATCGTCAATCTCGTTATAAAGTTCCTCAATCCCATTTATCTGATGATAAATATATTTCCATTCCTTATTAGCCAGCATAAATAATTGGTCAGGGTCGTCAAGACATTGGGAAACATAAAATTCTCTTTCTGTTGTTTGCCCTGAGACTACGCTTGAAATATCAATGCCGTCAACTTTGTAATCAAGTTTTTCTCCGACTAGTGACATAAGTGTTGGGAGAATATCTTGAATTCCAACTAGTATGTCGGAGGTTTGCGCCGGTTCTATCAATTTTGGATAACTGAGCATGAGCGGAACTTTGACCGCACTGTTATAAAAATTTGCCTTAAAAAAAATGCCAAAATCGCCAAGCATTTCGCCATGGTCAGAAGTATAAATTATAATTGTGTCTTCCGAAATATTATTCTCCTGAAGAAAATCCAAAAGTCTGCCGACCTGCTTGTCCTGCAACGAGACCAACCCGTAGTAGTGTGCCTTAATAACTTTTTTGCACTCGGGCGAAATTTTGTCCCAGTAATTATTCCAGTGCTTCAGACATTTATAGTCGTAGCCTCTATCCTTAAGAAGTAAAATGTCGCCGATGCATTCGGGCATTTCACGCGGGTCGTACATGCTGTCGTAAGGTCTGGGCGGATTGAATTGTGAGTGTGGTTTAGGAAATGCTGCCCACATAAAAAATGGTCTGTCACTCTTCTCGGTCAAATGTTTTTTCATATGATGCATTGCTCTGTCAGCAACCCACGTGTCCACGGAGTATTCTTCGGGAATCGGGGAGGTAGCAGGATAAACATCATTGTTGCCCATTCCGTCTGCTCGGGAATAGCCGCCCCAGCCAACAGTTCGCAAATAATCATGATATTCTTCAATGCCGGTCATCTTGCCTTCGGGATCATACATATCAACCATCCTGCCTGATTCCGCATACTCAACGGTTTTGACGCCCTTGGTATTTCTTTTTTCGGAGGGAGCAGGATAAGGGTCATAGGTGAGTTTGCCCATTGCATATGTGTCGTATCCAGCTTTTTCAAGTTCGTTGGCCAGCAGAGGAAACTCCGGTTTTATTTCTCCGTCATTATCCTTTAGTCCGGTGGCTTTGCTTGAATAACAGCCGGTTGTTATACTTGCGCGCGCCTGTACACAAATCGGATCAGTCGAGTACGCATTTTTAAAATTAATACTCATCTTGGCCAATCGATTAAAATTTGGAGTTTTGATAACATTGTTGCCATTACATTCTAATGCATCGTGCCTCATTGAATCTGATAAAATAAATAAAATGTTTGGCTTCTTCATTAACCGTATACTCCAATCTTTCTAAATCTCTGATATCGGTTTGCGAGCAGAGTATCTATCTCCTGACTTTGAAGAGTTGCGAGGCAGTCATTTATTTCATCTGACAAATTACTATATATTTCCGGAAAATCCTCCGGCTCGGTTATTATTTTTTCGATTACACCCATGCCATACAAATCGCTTGCCGTAAGTTTAAGGGAGACTGCTGCTTCGGCAACTTTTGAAGGGTCTTTCCAGAGAATACTGGCGCAGCCTTCGGGGGAGATGACAGAATATATTGCGTTTTCGAGCATCCAAACTTGATCGGCAACGGAGAGACCAAGTGCTCCGCCCGAACCGCCTTCACCAACAAGGATTGAAATTATCGGAGTCTTAAGGGTCATCATTTCCATAAGATTTTCAGCAATTGCTTGTCCTTGACCGCGTTCTTCGGCGCCTATTCCGCAGAATGCACCTGATGTGTCAACAAAACAAACTACCGGACGGCCAAACTTTTGAGCAAGCTTCATTTGTCTTAGTGCCTTGCGATATCCTTCAGGATTGGCAGCTCCGAAATTACGTATGATGCGTTCCTCTGTTGTGTGTCCTTTTTCTAAAGCAATTACTGTGACAGGAACATCATCAAATAAAGCAATACCGGCAACGACCGCATTGTCGTCAGCGTATCTTCTGTCACCGTGCATTTCGATAAAATCGGTGAATATATTATTGATATAATCTGAACCGGTTGGACGAGTTATCCTTCTTGCGGCTACAACATTTTCATAAGCGGTGCAAATTGCTACAGAATTCTTTTTCTTATCTTTTGTCGAAGATTTCAATTTTGTTGATGGGGAAAGGAGTTTCTTGGAGTCGCGTTTGTGCATGTTAAGAAGTTTGCTTATTACTTCTTTCTGCTTTCGACGATCCACGATGGCATCGACAAAGCCTTTGTCCAAAAGAAACTCTGCACGC
Source organism: Eubacteriales bacterium (assembly GCA_025361685.1). GTDB lineage: Bacteria > Bacillota > Clostridia > JANYKE01 > JANYKE01 > JANYKE01. The sequence continues at coordinate 2,675 of JANYKE010000140.1, forward strand.
TGGAAATCAACAGGCAAGCGTTGCCTGATAGTTTGCTCAATGACGCGGGGTCCGGCAAATCCGATTAGTGCGCGAGGCTCCGAAATTATTATATCGCCTTCCATTGCAAAGCTTGCGGTTACACCTCCGGTTGTTGGGTCAGTTAATACGGTTATATATAAGTTCCCGGCGTCACTGTGATACTTGACAGCGCCGCTGGTCTTGGCCATTTGCATAAGTGATAAGATTCCTTCTTGCATTCTTGCGCCGCCGGAAACAGTATAGCCGACTACCGGAAGCGAGTTTGCTGTGGCATGTTCGAAAAGCAAGGTTACTTTTTCGCCGACGACCGATCCCATGCTGCCCATCATAAAATTGGGATCCATAACAAAAAGTGCGGAATCGATGTCATCAATTTTGCA
>JANYKE010000185.1 GCA_025361685.1 Eubacteriales bacterium
AACATTGGCAGCCAGATTTATCTATTGGCAAGATGCTGTCAACGTAATTTTTCAAAATCCGTTGGGTATAGGTGCAAGGACATGGGGAGGCCTGCAATATAGCATTCAGAGCGCAGATTACTCGGTTCAATATATTCATAACGGATACTTGCAAATTGCTCTCGAGGCAGGCCCGTTGGCACTTATTTCATTGCTCATATTTATTGGATTTAAAATGAAAAAAATATTGACAAATAAAGTAAATGGGTATACTATTGCTATATTGATAGTGATAACAACGCATATATTTGTAGATTTTGACCTAAATTACCTTGCTGTTTTAGTGATTTTGGGAGTTTTTCTTTCGTCATCACAACATATTTCTAAAACCGACAAGAACGAAATTGATGAAAAAAAATGCAAGCTGAGTGTCGGAAAATTGTGTTTTGTAATCCTGATATTCGTTTCATTTGCATTTATTGCATCAATTTCAGTGCCAATGATTATTAATGATAATCGGAGGCCTGTGGGATATGAAGAAATAATTGAAGCTTACAATAAGGCACCCAAAGACATGATGTTGCTAGCACAATTATATAGTATTTCATATTCGAAAGGAGATATCGAAAAAGCATATGAGTGGTCTAAGATAATGGTGACTGCAGGACCAAGAAAGCAAGTTTCTTACGATGGATATTATGTAGCACTCGAAAAGATTTACGAAAAGACAAAGGATAAAAAGTATTTGAAAGAGCGTGATGAAATGTATATTAAAGTTGACGAAATCAATAGCACAATGAATAGACTTTGCAAGTATTTAACAGCACATCAAAAGATTAATTTACCGAAGGGAGATGCATGGCAATGATAACAAAGAGGAAAATACTACCGTTGATTATCACATTTGTAATGATTGTTGGTACGCTTACAGGGATTTCTTTACCAACTTTTGCTCGTGGTGCCGCAGCCGCGCCAACTATTTATGCTGATGGTCAAAAAATTCAGATTTCACAGCCAATCAAACAATACTCAGGAGATTCTTTTATCGCATTCAGTGATATTTCCGGTTTTGGATTGAGCGGTTCACTTTCAGGGGGAGCTCCTGTTATTTCAAAGAATGGCAATAGTGTTTCCGTTACGCAAGGATCAAATATCATTTTGATAAATGGAAAGTCGACGCTGTTTAATAATCCTGCAATTGGTTCCGACAATTCACTAATGATTTCCACAAAATTAATTTCTTATGTTTTCGGAACAGATTTTTCTGCACCGGTTGTCGCTTCTGTTAATACATCATCTGCACCGGAGACAATAGTATTTAGCGAAAATTTTGACGGAGCTGCAGATTCGATAAAGATGGATAGCACTGCACCATATTTTGCACCATATTTATCTCCCGGATTTAACCTTTCAGGCGGGGTCGTTGCATCTGACGTGTACAACACAAATGATCTGAAAATGTGGGATGTTGTTGTGCCAAGTGATCTTCTTTATATTGGTGTTGAACCACCAAGTCCGGAGAAAGTTGCCGTGTTTAATTCGAACATTATGGCTGACAAAACGGATTTTCTCCAAACAAAAGCAGGCAGCACCGTAACGGTTAATAATAAATCAAACTTTATGATTGATTTTGAATTTTACCTTTACAATGATAATTCTGCAGGCACCAATCTTTCTGATATTACTCCTTATTACAATTATACGGGGAATATTGCCGATAATATTTCGTTTGGTGAAACATATAAGCAGTATGACCCATTGTACAATGCCGGCTGGAAGAAATACACATTTTCAGTTCCGGGAGAAGCATTCACGTCGCCTACGTTCTATTTTGGTTTTGCAGGATATTCGAAAGGTGGCAAAAAGGCGTACATTGATTCTGTGACTATTTCTGAGAGAGACCTAACGCCACCGGGCACACCGACACCCACTCCACCACCAATGATTGATCTTACGCTCTCCGGAGGTGGTCAACATTGGGCAACCGGTTTCATTCAAGATCTTTTGAGCAAACATGTATTTGAGGGATATAAGAATGATGATGGTACTTATGAATTCAGACCCGATAATCCGATACTGCGACAGGAATTTGTGAAGGTCTTGACCGTTGCATATGGTGTTTATGATGCCACCGCAACTTATAACGGATTTTCTGATGTTACAGCAGACAAATGGTTTTACGCATATGTTGCTTCTGCGGTGAAAGAAGGCTTGACGCAAGGCAAAGGCGACGGAATATTTGGAGTTGACGAAAAATTAAGCAGAGAGCAGATAGTAACTTTTAATGGAAGAGCGCTGATTAAATATTACAGTTGCAGTATTCCATCACCTGCCGAAACAACTACACTTTTTGCTAATTTAATTGATTCGAATTTGATTTCAGATTATGCAAAAGGATATGTCGCAATGCATATCAGACTCTCAATAATAATTGGTTATGCGGTGGATGGACAGCTTGGCAAATATGAATTCAGACCCCAGAATGATGTTACAAGAGGAGAGGTTACAAAAATACTTAGCGATACACTTAATAAGGTATAATCAATAGGTTTGTCCAAAAATAAGAAAACGAAAGCCCTCACGATTTTATTGTGAGGGCTTTTTGGTTGTATGGAAAAAGACAATAAACACAATTTTTTTCTAATCCTCAATTGGTGCAATTTTGTCAATTAATGAAAGCTCTTCAGCGGTAAAATTCATGTTGTTTACTATTTTGGCATTTTCCTCAATTTGTTCAGGATGACTCGCACCGATTAATACCGATGCAACACAGTCGTGGCGCAAAACCCAAGCTAAAGCCATCTGTGCAAGCGTCTGTCCTCTTTGTTTGGCTAACTCATTCAGAGCAGCAACCTTTCCGAGAATCTCGGGGGTAATTTGTTCGGTTTTGAGAAAAACTGATTTGCCGGCAGCTCTGGAATCCTCAGGAATGCCGCCAAGGTATTTGTCAGTAAGAAGTCCTTGTGCGAGAGGACTGAAAACAATAAGTCCAAGACCTAAACCGTTTGCGGTTTCAATAATGCCTTCTTCCGGATTGCGCGAAAAAATAGAGTATCTTGGCTGATGAATTACGAAAGGAGTGTTAAGCGATTTCAAAATTTCATAGGCTTTTATAGTCATTTCAGGCGAATAATTGGAGACACCCGCATAAAGTGCTTTGCCCTGAAAAACCGCTGTTGCAAGAGCGCCCATTGTTTCTTCAAGCGGAGTATCTTTGTCAGGGCGATGCGAATAGAATATATCGACATAATCAAGCTGCATGCGACGCAGACTTTGATCCAAACTTGCAAGCATATTTTTTCGAGAACCCCATTCACCATAAGGACCGTCCCACATTTTATATCCTGCCTTGGTAGAAATAATTATTTCATCTCGATATGAACTCAAATCTGATTTAATTATTTTGCCAAAGTTTACCTCCGCACTACCGGGGGAAGGTCCATAATTGTTGGCAAGGTCAAAGTGGGTAATGCCTAAATCAAATGCTTTAAACAACATTGATTTCATATTAGTTGCATCTGCAGAATCACCGAAATTATGCCATAGTCCCA
>JANYKE010000198.1 GCA_025361685.1 Eubacteriales bacterium
GAAAAGTATATCGTCAGTGATAGTATTTTTATTGACCTGTCAGACACAAAAACTCCGCAAGGAATTATTTGCGTTTCAGAAAAATCAAAAAAGAAATTTACAAATGAATTTCTAAATGAAAAAAGAATAATAATTCTTGATCATGTGCAAGACCCCGGTAATGTCGGAACAATAATTCGGACGGCTGATGCTGCAGGATTTGGTGCAGTAGTTCTTTCTGAAGGATGTGCCGACATATATAACCCAAAAACTATCAGAGCAACAATGGGATCATTTTTCAGAGTAAATGTATTTGAGAATTCTGATTTGATTATATTGCCTGATGAATTGAAAAATGTGGGAACAAAAATATTTGCTGCAGAGTTGGCCGGAAGCAATGACCTATTTGAAATAAACTTTCCGGAAAAAGTTGCGATTGTTGTGGGCAATGAGGCAAATGGTATATCAGATGATTTGTTGCAAGTTTGTGATGAGGCCGTAAAGATACCCATGGAAGGACAGTGTGAGTCGCTTAATGTATCGGTCGCAGCAGGGTTGATAATGTATGAAGTTAAGCGGAAACAGGGCTAGGAGGAGGCATATGATAAAAGAGCATATAAAGGTTGTTATTGCAACTGATTCTTTTAAAGGTAATCACTCATCGTACAGTGTTGGCGAACTAATGAAGACCGGACTGTTAAGAGTATTTCCTCAAGCAGATGTTACAGTTATTTCCGTTGCCGATGGTGGTGATGGAACTGCAGAAAGCTTATGTCAAGCAATGCAAGGAAGAGTTATTGAAATTGATACTGTTGGACCGCTTGGAAATTTGCGTTCGGCAGTAAATAGCAAGTATATAATTTTAAATGAAAATATAGCAGTAATTGAACTTGCGGAATCCGCAGGTTTGGCATATCTTTCAGCCGATGAAAGAAATCCGATGAATACTTCGACGTTTGGACTCGGACAGCAGATTGTTGGTGCATTGAATAATGGGTGCAGAGAAATATACATTGGACTTGGTGGCAGTGCGACCAATGATCTTGGACTTGGAATGGCTCAAGCACTTGGATATAGATTTTTTGATTCAGATGAAAAAAATATTGACATAATGGGTGACACATCAAGAACGATGGCGGAGAAAATAGATTCAATTACCAAAATAAATTCTGATAATGTTGATAAAAGAATTTTTGAGGCCAAGATTGTTGCAATGTGTGACGTAGATAATGTTCTTTGCGGCAAAACCGGAGCATCTGCAATTTATGGTCCACAAAAAGGCGCTTCTCCGCAAATGGTTGAAAAGCTAGATAAGGCAATTGCCGGGGCGGCGATTATAATTGAGAAGGATTTAGGGAAAGTAATTTCTGAAATACCGGGAGCAGGAGCAGCAGGAGGTTCAGGTGCTGCAGTCATTGCTTTTCTAAACGGCAGTTTGAAAAGAGGAATAGAAATCATTCTTGACTTGATAGATTTTGATTCAATAATATCCGGGGCAGATGTTTTGCTGACAGGTGAGGGTAGACTTGATTCGCAGACTGCCAACGGGAAAGTTCCTGTTGGTGTTGCCGGTCGTTGTATGAAGAAAAATATTCCATGCTTTGCAATAGCAGGATTTTTAGGTCAAGGATGGAAGGATGTTTTTAATTGTGGAATTTCCGGAGTGGAAAGTTCAATGTACGATGGACGCGGACTAAACGAATCAATTAAAACTTCAACTGAAGATATACCTGATGCCGCCGAAAGAATGTTTAGAATTATTCGCGGCGCAATGTTGATAGAAAAATAATTTTACAGATGTCCGAAAATTAAGTATAGAATTCCGATTATAATTGGCTGATGGAATAGATAAATCCAAAGCGAATAACGCCCAACATAATTTACGATGTTGGGTTTAAATTTAATTTTGAACAAACTTTTTCTCTCACGATAAATTGTTTTACCAAAAACGACACCGAATATAAATACGCCGAGCCAAGGAATAAGAGGGAAATAGTCACCCGAAAAGAAAGTTTTCGAATACACACCAAACATCATAAATACATCTGTTGTAATGGTGTAATTATTCATGAAATATGAGACAAGGCTTGGAAGTGCAAAAATAAAAATTGCTCCGATTGAAAGAGAAATATATTTATTCAGCTTCAAGAATATCGGCGCAAGTATCATACATATTGCGAGAAATTGAAGGACTCCAAATACAATTGTTATGTCGTAACCTTTTGGCAAGGCGTAAACGGAGAAAAAATATGTCACAAGACTCATGGCAAACGCAATGCAAAATAGTTTTATGCCGCGCTTCAGGTTGCTTCTTGAAAATGACGAGGATATACCTGACAAAAAGATAAATGTTCCTGCGAAGAAATGCTGGACAATTATGTATATATTTGCGAGGTCACCGGTTTTCAGCGGCACCTTGATTCCATAAAACTCAATCAAGTCAAACAAAACATGATCAAAAATCATCAAAAGAATTGCAAGCCCCCTGATAAAATCAATCTCCCACACCCTATCACTATTTTTTTTAGATTTTTCGCTTACGATTTCTGTCTTAATAATAATGCAGCATCACTCCTAATAATAAAAGCATATTCACATTCATTTTCGCCCCACGAACAAAATTATAGACCAATTTTTTTCAAGAATAAGCTCAGCCTTACTTGGAATGGTTCGCTTTTTGTTGAGTCGCAATGTT
>JANYKE010000227.1 GCA_025361685.1 Eubacteriales bacterium
CTTTTATATCCGGTGTGTATACTTCTTGTTTTGGTGCCTCATCTTTGTTGCGTTTAGAAAGAATCCCTTTTGCAACTTCAACATTTGCCTTATAGCCACATTCCGGACAAATCATTATTGTATCTTCACCGGCGTCACATAAGAGCATAAACTCATGCGCAACATTTCCACCCATCATTCCCGTATCCGAGCCCACAGCAACAACCTCAGGTATTCCGGCACGGGCAAATATTCTGTTGTATGCTTCGAGACACCTGTCGTAATATATTTCAAGATCCTGTTGTGAGGTGTGAAATGAATATGCGTCTTTCATCGTAAACTCACGGACTCGAATTAAGCCACCTCGCGAACGTGGCTCATCTCTGAACTTTGTCTGTACTTGATATATCATAAATGGATATTTTGTATATGAAGAAGCTTCGTTTCGCACAAGGTGAACCGCCGCTTCTTCGTGTGTCATGCCAAGTACCATATCATGTCCTGCTCTGTCTTTAAATCTTGCAAGTTCGGCACCCACAGACTGATATCTTCCGGACTCTTCCCAGAGCTCACGTGGCATCACAACAGGAAGGCTTACTTCTTGACCATCGATTGCATCCATCTCTTGTCTGATTATTTTTTCAATTTTAGTTACAATTCTTTTGGCGGGCATCAGTAAAGAATATATCCCATTCGATACCTGTCGGATGTATCCACCCTTTAACAAAAAAATATGGCTTGCGAGAGTCGCTTCAGCCGGTTTTTCTTTGTATCTTTCACCAATAAGATTTGATAATCTCATGTTATCCTCCGTAAAAATGTTGTTTTTAATACAATGTTATTCTACCTTTCACAGCAACTCATGTCAACCCATACAAAGTTGAATCAACATATACGCGGCAACCCTTCGCCGTGCATGATGCTTATTCTTCTGCTTGCACCGTTAGGTGTAATCATGGTAACCGTGTTATCTTTCGAGTCAATTCCCCGGCTTGTAATATGGCCAATAATGCAGGCATTTTTTGAAATCTCATTTTGTTTTAGCAATTCAACTGCAGTCTCTGCATCTTCCTTCGCTACAACTGCGATAAATTTGCCCTCATTGCCCATATAAATCGGATCAAGTCCGAGTATATCGCAAAGCCCTGAAACCGATTCTGATACGGAAATTTTTTCTTCCTCGATGCAAATGGAAACGCCGCTGCTTTTTGCAAATTCATTTAGAATTGTTCCTAACCCTCCACGAGTAATGTCTCTCATTGCTCTAATATTTATTCCATTATTAATAAGTGTCATTACCGGTTCAACAAGTGGGACATTATCGCTTACAATATTATTTGCAATTCCCATACGTGCACTTAAAATGCATGCGTGATGATCTCCAAGAGTGCCAGATAATATTACGGCATCACCTGGTTTACAGTTTGCAGCACTTATTTGTTCAGCAATTATTTTTCCGATTCCGGTTGTAGTAATATAGAGACCGCCGTTTCCTTCGATAACTTTTGTGTCGCCGGCAACAATTGCAACGCCTGATTCTTTTGCAGTCTTTGCCATTGAAATAACAATTTGCTCAAGTGTATCGGTATCCATTCCTTCTTCTATTATGAATGCTGCTGTAATAAACTGCGGTCTTGCACCCATCATCACAATATCATTTACAGTACCGCACACTGCAAGCCGCCCGATATCCCCGCCGGGATAAAAGAGTGGTGTAACAACAAAGCTGTCAGTTGTAATTGCAATTTTTCCCGCGACTTTCAGTACCGCGGCATCTTCCATCTTATCTAGAATTTCATTTGCAAAATGTTTCGAAAATATTTTATTTATTAATTCGTTCGTTTTAAATCCGCCGCTGCCATGTTCGACAGTAATTATCTCATTCATTAAATTCCCTCCTCGCGAAAATAAATTCCGCATGAACCTTCCGATGATACCATGCACGGACCAATTGGATTTTCAGGCGTACAGGAAGCTGCAAAAAGCGAACATTCCGGTGGGAGTGCACGTCCAAGAATAACTTCACTGCACCTGCATAAAGAATTTTGCTCTTCATTTCGCATCAATGTATGAGCTGCACCTTCCGAATTATTAATCGGAAACTTTATATAGGCATCAAATCTCTCAAACACTTTCTTAAGTTTAATTCCGGATTTAGGAATAACACCGATGGCGCGCCAAGTACTATCGCATATTTCAAAATATGTTTCGATTAGTTCCCTTGCCTTTGCATTGCCTTCATTTTTGACAACACCTGTATAAAGGTTATGCGATTTTGGACTGTAGTCTGCGTTTTTCATTTGTTCGCACTGTACAGCTATATCATAAATTGCATAAAGAATATCAGGAACTGTAAATCCTGCAACTGAAAAAGGTTTTCTGAATTCACATGACAGCTTTTCAAAATCATAAATACCGATTATAGCACTTACATGACCGGGTGCAATAAAACCGTCAATATCACTATTCCCTGCTTCACAGACAAATCTCAATGCAGGAATTATCCTTTTCATTGAAGTCAGCAGAAAAATATTATTGATTCCGGCTTTAATCGCCTCATCTAAAAGTAAAGCGTATACCGGCTGGGTCGTTTCAAATCCCACTGCAGCCATAACAAATTTTTTTTCTTGAAATTCTTTTGCCATCTCAATTATTTTCAGAGGAGAATATATTATTCGTACTTCTGCTCCTTTTGCCCTTGCTTCATATAACGAACCTGCATTGCCTTTGACCTTCATCATATCACCAAAAGTCACAATCACATTGTTTTTTGTACTGCCGATTTCACATAACCTATCAATGTAGTCTGCCTCTGTTACACATACGGGACATCCCGGTCCGGAGACTAACCTTATTTTGTCTGACAGTATCTGTCTAATTCCTCCGCGAATAATTGCAGATGTATGAGTGCCGCATACTTCCATAATAGTCAATTCATTTTGATTATAATTTCGGAGATAATCTTTTATCTCATCCAGTTTGTTCATTGTATGCCTCTTCTAACATGTCCATTATTTCATCAATTTCTCCGGCTCTTTTTTTATCAATTATTTCCATAACACATCCTGCGTGAATTAAACAATAATCACCGACAGCCGGATTTGCAATTCCGATTTTCACTTCAATATCATTCCCGCGATATTCGGCCAACCCTTTATTGCCATTAATTTCTATTATTTTTGCTGCTACA
>JANYKE010000193.1 GCA_025361685.1 Eubacteriales bacterium
TGCAATTGCATGGAAGCTTTCACAGAATGAAAGGGTAAATAAGATTACATGCATACCGGGCAATGGCGGGATTTCGCAGATGAGCAAGGTTGAGTGTGTGCCTGAAATTAAAGCAACACAGATTGATAAGATTGTTGAATATGCGTTTAAGGAGCAGCCGGATTTGGTATTTGTTGCGCCCGACGATCCGCTCGCACTGGGTCTTGTCGACAAACTTGAGGCCGCCGGAATAAAGGCATTTGGACCTCGTCAAAATGCAGCAATTATCGAGAGCAGCAAGGCATTTTCAAAAGGATTTATGAAGGCAAACAATATTCCGACGGCGGAGTATGAGATATTTACTGACAGCGATAAAGCCAAAGCTTATATAGACGAAATCGGAGTGCCGGTTTTTATTAAAGCCGACGGCGTTGCGCTGGGCAAGGGTGCAATCGAGTGTTCTACTGTTGAGATTGCTTATCAGGCAGTTGAAGATATGATGATAAAAAAAGTTTTCGGTGCATCAGGGGAGACGATTGTTATCGAGGAGTTTATGACCGGACCTGAGATTACTGTGCTCGCATTTGCAGATGGCAAGACTGTTGTTCCGATGCTAAGCTCACAGGATCACAAGCGTGCATACGATAATGATAAAGGTTTGAACACCGGTGGCATGGGAGCTTATACACCTGTACCGACAGAAGTCTACAGCGACGAAATTGCACAGACTTGCATGGAGAAAATTTTTGAGCCGACAATCAGAATAATGGCCGAAATGGGCAGGCCGCTTAAGGGCATAATTTATTATGGCTTAATGTTGACTCCAAACGGACCAAAGGTCATCGAGTATAATGCTCGGTTCGGAGATCCTGAAACACAGCCAATGCTTATGATGCTGGAAACAGATTTGCTAGATGTTGTTGAGGCAATCATGGATGAGAGACTGGCAGAAATTGACATAAAATGGAAATCGGGAGCAGCTGCGTGTGTAGTTGCGGCATCAGGCGGTTATCCCCAGGAGTATGATAAAGGGTTTCCGATTAAAGGTATTGCTGAGGCAGAAGACACAGTATCGGATGGAAGCGTTGTTGTATTTCATGCAGGAACAGCATATGATTCCAACAGCGGCGAGTACCTGACGGCAGGAGGAAGAGTCCTTGGTATCACGGCAACAGGTAAGGACGTTGACGAAGCACTGGACAAGGCATATGCAGCATTAAAAGAAATAAGTTTTGAAAAAATGGAATTCAGGACGGATATAGGAGCACGTGCAAGGAAAATTGGCTAAAAAAAGTATGACAAAATCAATCGGTATTCTTGGCGGTACATTCGATCCGGTTCACAAAGGTCACCTTAAGCTCGCGGCAATTGCTTGCGAGCGTTTTAGACTGGATAAGATTTTGTTTATCCCTTGCAATGATCCGCCGCATAAAATGAAAGACAGAATAGCCAACAGCAATGATAGACTCAATATGCTCGAGAAGGCAATTGATGATGCCAACATTTACAGACCGAATCACAAATTTGAAGTGAGTACTGTTGAGATGGATCGGCAGGGCAAGACATACACTATAGATACACTTATTCAACTAAAAGAGATTTACGGTGATGGTTGCAATTTTTATTTCATTATTGGTGCGGATGTTGTAATGGATCTTGTTACCTGGCGCAATTTTGAAGAGGTTTTCAGACTTGTGAAATTTATTGCTTTCAACCGACAGGGATTTCCAGCAGCCAAGACACAAAAACAAATTGATTTTCTTAAAGAAAAATATGGCGCGAAAATCAGTCTTGTTAATACTGACTTGATAAAAGTATCTTCAACCGAAATACGCGAAGAATTATTAGAGATAAAAAAATCCGATACAATAAAAGATGAAATGCTCATGACGACATACGACTATATTATTTTAAACAACCTGTACGGATATTTTGACAAGCTTAAAAAAGTAATTCTTGCTGATTTGAAAAGCAGTCTTCGCAAGGACAGGTACGAGCATACTGTGAGCGTAATGGACACGGCATGCGAGCTTGCCATTCGTTTCGAATATGACACGAATAAAGCGCAGTTGGCTGCAATGCTTCATGATGTAGTCAAAGAATATCCGATAGAAAAACTGCAGGCAATTTGCTTGAAATCAGGACGAGGCCTTGACAAATGTTCGCGCAACAGTACGAATTTGCTTCATGGACCCGCAGCTGCATTTATTATTGAGGAAAAATATGGTATAATAGGCAATGAGATAAGTAATTCAATTTACTATCACACCACAGGACGCGGAAACATGTCAATGCTTGAGAAGATAGTGTACGTTGCAGATAAGATTGAGCCACTCAACAATTTTAATGGAATTGACAAAGTCAGAAAAGTTGCAAAAAAAAGTATTGATGAGGCATTGCTTATTCTTCTGGAAAAAAGTATTGAAAGAGTAAAGACTGAACAAAAAGAATTGCACTCACTTCAAAGCAGCGCATTTAACCATTACAACAAGGCACTTAAAACAAAAAAATAATTTTGAAAACACGAGGAGGATTTATGGATTCAGTACAACTGGCAGATATTATTAAAGCGGTACTAGAAGATAAAAAAGGTATAAACATAAATATTATAGATGTGTCAAAGTCATCAATTGGCGCAGACTTTTTTTTAATTGCGAGTGGTACATCGGTAACACACATTAAAGCTCTTTCCGACAGCGTCGATGAAAAAATGAAAAAAGATTACAATATTCTTCCTATGCATGTCGAAGGATACAATACTGCAAGATGGATATTGATGGATTATAGAGACGTAATTGTTCACATTTTCCACAGTGATGACAGAGATAATTACGAATTAGATGACTTATGGAATGATGGTGCGATGAAGTGGCGAGAGGAAGCTGGAGCAGCGAAAGAATAAACTCGGCAAAAAAAATAGTTCGTTTTATATTGGGCAAGCAGCACATGATGATCAGAAAAAAAGTTGCTTCAGTTGTTTTCCCATCCGTTGTTGAACAGACTTTAGTTATGGTAGTAGGAGTTGTTTCAACTATTATGGTCAGCCATCTCGGAAGCGTTGCGATTTCCGGAGTCGGCATGACCAATATTTTTATGAATTTGTTGATTTCAATGTTTGCTGCAATTTCAACGGGGACAACAGTATTGATTGCCCGGCTTATTGGTGAAGGAAATATTTCCGACGCAAGACGCGCGCTCAAACAATCAGCACAAGTTGGAGCAGCACTTTCATTTGTGCTCGCGGTTTTGTTTTTTACTTTTGCAAATCAAATTATCGGATTGGTTTTTGGACGTGCCGATGCTGAGGTTATTGCAACTTCAACTTTGTATATCAAAATAATGATGTTCTCTTTTCCTACTGTAATTGTGAACGTTATTCTTAACGGATCCCTTCGGGGTTCCGGCGACACAAAGACTCCGATGAAGGTTGCGTGGCTGGTAAATGCAATAAATATCAGCGCGGGAATTTTCCTTATCTTTCAGTACAATATCGATGGAGTTTCATTTGGAATGGGATTGGGCGTTATGGGCGCAGCAATCGCAACAGGAATAGCGAGATTTGTTGGATGCGTCATTACAGTTTCAATTATTGTATTCCGCAATTCGCCGATCAGAACAAATTTATTTGGAAGGCCCGGAATTGACAAAACATTGTTTAAACGAATGTTCAGGATCGGAATTCCATCGGCAATGGAACAGCTTCTGCTGCAGGGCGGAATCTTTGCAATGCAGGTAATAATTTCCGGTCTAGGAATAATAACCATTGCTGTTTTCCAAATTGTTCAAAGCATTAACTCAACAATATTTTCATCGGTGTCCGGGTTCGGATTTGCCGCAACCGCGCTTGTTGGCAAAAGTCTTGGAGCCAGAAAGTTAAGGCGTGCCGAAGCTTTTGGATATGAAAATATGTTTCAGGCAGTAGCTCTATCGTCTGTTCTTACTATAATACTATTTATACTTGCACCATTTGTTGTGCAAATATATTCATCGGATCCGGAAGTAATTGCAGTCGGAATTACAGCAGTGCGTGTCTCATGCAGTTTTCAGATAATACTTGCACTAAACATGACTCAGGCAAATGCTCTGCGTGCCGCCGGCGACGTAAAATATACTCTTGTTACGAGCATACTTGGGGTTTGGGCATTCAGAATATTGTTCATGCTGTTCATCGCAATTCCACTTAATATGGGCGCTCCGGGCGCATTCCTGGCAATGGCCATCGATTACTTTGTGCGCACAATATTATACACAGTCAGATTCCGCAAAGGCAACTGGAAATACATTAGGTTTTAGCACCCTTAATCAGCGGCGAAAGCTGTTTGTAAATAAGAAAAGCGAGAACAACGTTAATTAATCCCTTTATGAATGTGAAAGGCATATTGAACCAAATCAAGGCATCCCAGATGTTATTCACATTTGGGTTTATAACTTTGTACATTCCTATAATTGCTTCCATAGGCATAAAATTTGTATATATTGGATAGACAATATAGTAGTTCACAAATACACTGAATATTGCCATAGCGAATGCGCCAATAAAAGATCCTATTACAGCACCCTTAAGATTATTCATTTTCTTGTATACAAGGCCTGCAATAAATACGAAGGTCGCACTTAACAAAAAGTTACACAGTTCTCCAACTCCTCCGCTTGTTGTAGCAAAAAGATGAATAGAATTTTTAAGCAGGCACACAACCACGCCGCTTAGCGGTCCAAGCGCAAATGCGGCAATCAATGCCGGAAGATCTGAAAAATCGAGTTTAATAAAACCCGGCATGAGAGGAACAGGAAATTCGAAATACATTAAGACTGTTGCGATTGCTGCGAGGATGGCTGTTGTTGTCATTTTGCGCACGGTGATTTTACTTCTGAAATTGATAATAGAACTCATATGATGATACCCCTTTCTTCCATCCGGACTATACCGTCGGCACCGGAATCTAACCGGTTCAGCCTCGTTAAATTTTCGAGGGTAGCGGGCTCTCATAATGATTACCGCCGGTAAGGGAATCTCACCCTTCCTTAAAATAAATATCAATATGATTATAAAGGCGTTAGCACAGTATGTCAAGCGGCGCGCGGATTACAAAGAATAACAGAGGAAATTGTCGAAAAAGTTATATTTTGAAGAGTTAAAAGGTTTTCCAATGGGTGTCGGCAAAATAGTAAGTATGAACAAATTTATTTTTTTCAGCAAAGACACTATTTATGCTGACATTTTCGGGAAAAAGATTGCACTTGATAAAGGCGCCGCGATAATGGGGGGCGTATTGGTTCTGTGCATATTAATAGTAGTAGGAATTGTATTTTTTAAATCAAGCAATGCCGATGGAATTGTTATAGACAATACGCAGCCGACTGCCGCTCCGATTGAGACAGGCCTTCCGCAATCAACTGATAATGCATTTGATGTGGATAGAAATAAGGAGATTAAAGTCTATGTTACAGGTCATGTGAAAAGCCCGGGGGTATTTAATCTTAAGGCAGGCAGTATTATTGCCGATGCAATATATTTAGCAGGTGGCGCAACAGAGGATGCGGCAATAGCAAATATAAATATGGTATATGTTTTAAAAGAAAATTCAATGATAACAGTTAAATCAAAGACTGAAGCCGAGGCGAACAAAGCAAACGTTGATAGCGCAACATTGGATTTCGGAGCCGGAATAAACTTTGTTTCAGGCAGTGATGTTATTGAAGAAAACGCAAACACCTCCGAGATCATCAATATTAACAGCGCATCCGAAACTGACCTTCAAAAGCTCAAGGGGATTGGGCCAAAGAAAGCGCAAGATATTATTTCATACAGAGAGGAGAACGAACCATTTAAAAAGATTGAGGATATAATGAATGTCAAAGGCATAGGGCAGGCAACATTTGAAAACATTAAAGCTAATATTACGGTTTGATTTATTGATTATTATTATCTTGTAGTGTAAAATTAGCACCGGAGGTCAAATATGGTAAAACGCATTTTCAAATTCTTTTCCACATTGCCAATGTTAATTGTGTC
This sequence comes from Eubacteriales bacterium, assembly GCA_025361685.1. Taxonomy (GTDB): domain Bacteria; phylum Bacillota; class Clostridia; order JANYKE01; family JANYKE01; genus JANYKE01. The sequence continues at coordinate 5,993 of JANYKE010000193.1, forward strand.
AGGAACATTTCTGGTGTTTAGTCTTATACTAATTCTTACCGGAGTGAAATTTCCGATTGACCCCGCGTTTATAAGCATATTAATTTCAGGAACACCAATTGCGGTTGCTGCATTTAAGGGAATAATAAAACATAAGAAGATTACATCTTCACTACTTATTACGATTGCAATGATTGCATCAATATTTGTAAGAGAGTCATTTGCCGCCGGTGAAATTGCATTCATCATGGCAATTGGCGAAATGCTTGAAGAGAAAACAATTGCAAAGGCAAGTAAGGGAATCAGAGAAATGATAGAGCTTGTCCCATGCTGCGGGCGCCGTATTCGCAATGGTATCGAAGAAATGATCGATGTTTCTGAAATCAAATGGGAAGATGTGTTAAGAGTTTTTCCGGGCGAAACAATTCCTGTCGATGGTAAAATAATTGTCGGCAAAACATCAGTTAACCAATCAATAATGACAGGCGAATCATTGCCGGTTGACAAGTCTGAAGGAGACGAGGTCTTTGGAGGAACGACTAATCAGTTCGGGGCAATTGATATTTTAGCAACGGCAATAGGTGAAGATTCAACTTTGCAAAAAATGATTAGATTGGTAAAAGAAGCTGAAGACAAGAAAGCACCAACCCAAAAAATAGCTGACAGCTGGGCATCATTTTTGGTGCCGGTCGCTTTGTTAATCGCGGTGGTAACCTTGCTAATGACTAATGACGGAATCAGAGCAGTTACAGTGCTGGTCGTTTTCTGCCCGTGTGCGCTGACTCTTGCAACACCGACTTCGATTATGGCAGCAATAGGCCAGGCAACGAAGCACGGAGTGCTGATCAAGTCAGGCGAGGCGCTTGAGAATATGGGCAAGGTCAATATTGCGGCCTTTGATAAGACAGGAACCCTGACAGAGGGCAATCTTACTGTCAGCGATTGCATTTCATTTGTCGATGGAATAAGCGACGACGATCTGCTCACAATTGCAGCATCGGTAGAATCAAAATCCGAGCATCCGCTTGGTAAGGCAATATTGGCTTATGCAAAAGAAAAGGAAACAAAAATTTATGATGTCAAAGATTTTGTTATGCTTCCGGGAATGGGAGTAATCGCAAAAATAGGTTCACGTGAATTTATTTGCGGCAACAGCAAATTGCTTTCGGAAAATCAAGTTGGCATTTTTACTGATGTGCAAAAAACTATTGCCAGGCTTCGCGAGGATGGCAAAGCATTAATCATTGTCGGTGGAGAACTTACCCCGGGTAAGAAAAAATGTGTTGGTGTAATTGCTTTATCAGATACAATCAGGAAAACAGCTTTAAAAATGATAGATGATTTGCACGATGTCGATGTTAAGACTGTGCTTCTGACAGGCGATCATATCGAAGCAGCAAATTATTTTGCGAAACAGTTGGGAATAGATAAAGTCTATGCTGAACTATTGCCTGCGCAAAAAGTAGAAGAGATTAAGAAAATACATAGTCGTGGCAAAGTAGTTGCTATGATTGGTGATGGAGTAAATGATGCGCCGGCACTAAAGACTGCAGATGTGGGAGTGGCAATGGGAAGCATAGGCAGCGATATCGCTATAGAGGCCGCCGACATTGCGCTCATGGGTGACGATATCACAAAGCTGCCTTACATAAAGAGACTCTCGAATGCGACAATAAAAAATATACATTTTAATATTGCACTTTCGATGACAATCAGTTTTATCTCAATCGCTCTTTCGATTACAGGAATTCTAAACCCTGTTACCGGTGCGCTTGTTCACAACGCAAGTTCAGTTCTGGTGGTCTTGAATTCTGCTCGACTTTATGAACGTAAGTTCTAAATATTTTTCATTATTCTAATTAAATAATGAAACAACCAATGATGCAGATAGACCAAGCAGTATTACAATTGTAATCCAGGAAATAATATTTGTAATCGGTTTATTTACATGCTCACCCATTACATCCTTTTTGTTAACAATTAAAACCATGCAAATTAATACCACCGGAAGAAGAATTCCATTTATTCTCTGAGACCACAATGAAATTTGAATCAGAGGTGCATTTGGCAATAAAATAATTCCTGCCGATATTGCTATAATACCGGTATAGAGCCAGTAAAATTGAGGCGCTTCTTTCCACTTTTTATCAATACCGGCTTCGTAACCAAAAGCTTCACAAACA
>JANYKE010000019.1 GCA_025361685.1 Eubacteriales bacterium
CCAGACTTTGTCGCGAATCTGCCATCCCCAGTTATAGCCCACAAAAACAACCAGCCCGATTATGAGCATGACAACTGCCGCAATGGCAGCTCTCACATATTCTTTGCGTTTTGTGGCTGTCGCAAGTTCTTCCCCCGTGTCAATATAGAGCACTTGCATCTCTTCGCCTTCGACGCGCTCTTCACACTCTTCAAGTTCCTCAGCTATTAAATTTTCCGGCTGCGCGATCTCTTGCTCCTGAACAATCTCTTGCTCATTCACTTGCTCTTGCTCAAGTTCAGATCCAAGATCCTGCTTTTCAAAATCGTTCACGACATCTCCTTGCAAACTAATCTTTTATTTCAATCAAAACTTTATCTGTATCAAATACTGATCTGTCGAGCCAAATCTTATCGATTCCCGAAATCGCATCAACCTCAGTTTCAACATTTGCACCATTAACCGTAAATGTTCTTGCAGCAACTCCGGTATCCTGCTTGTACGAAATCTCTGCATCGCAATTGCCAATCCTAATTTTAAAATCGAATGACTCGAACGGAAGCGCCTTAGCCGGTGCAACATAAAACCCTTTGTACTCAGGCTGAATCCCGAAAATATATCTAATCAAAGTTTTTAAAATTGTATTCGAGCTTCCCGTGTTCCAGTCGAGAACAGAATCGCCATCCAAGTTCAGTTCTTCATTTAGGCAATACGAATTAGGCATAATAAACGGCGACTTGTTAATCTTCTCATGCGTAAACGGAAGAATCTTTTCAATCTGATCCCATGCAAATTCGCATTCTCCGATTCTAAGCAGTGCCCAAATTCCGAAGCATGTCGAATGTGCATATGGCGCACCATTCTCGTAAACACCGGGTGCAAGGAATCTTATTCTTCCGATTCCGGGTGCCTCAATACCGAACGCCTTATCAAATGTCATCATTCCAAACTTCGAATCAAGTCTCTTGAACGTGCGCATCAAGTCTGCCTTCAGACCCGGATCATTGTCATACATCTTCGATATAATCCAGAATGAATTGGCCGTTAGTCCCACTCTATCTTCGCCATCCGGATCTTTTGACGAGCCCACATAATACGCCTTGTGATCTCCCCATCCGTGAACAACTCTCTTCGTGCCGCCCTCATTCTCCTCAAGCGCATTCGCAAATACGCCCGCAACTATTTCTTTACTGTAGCTGATATAATTCTCAATCGTCTCTTTGTACTTATCCTTATCGAGAACCTCCAACAGGTCAATCATCGCAAGCAGATTTTGGTAATACTGCAACGTCGCCATAACGGAAACGCCCGTCCCGAATCTTTTCCCCGGGTCCGTCGTAACACCCAGTCCGTCCAACGCATCGTTCCAATCGCCGTACAGAATGCGCAGACACTTTGTATCTGCGTGGTCTCTGTTATTTTCAAGATAACTCATAATTCTCATGATGTGGTCAAGAACTGTATCTTCAATTCCGGACTTCTTAACCAGCTTTGCATCTTCATCAGCAATATCATAATATCCGCAAACTTCGTCGAGTATCGAAAAATCGCCGGTGAATTTCAGATAAGCAACCATTGTCGTGATTATCCAAACTCCCTGATCGATAAAAGGTCTCAAGTCCATACGCGGAGGAGTGGAATCATTAATCGGGAACATGTACTGTCTTGGGCATCTGCCTGACGAATCAATAAAGGACAGCCCTTGAATAATTCTTCCTCTTGCAGCTTCCGGCTGATAGTACAGAAGCGCCTCAAGCGACTGGAACGAATCTCTAACGCCAATCAACGCATTCTCCCAAACCTGCATGTAACCTGAATGCAGCGAGCACACTTGAACCTGCCTCTTAATGTGTTCCATAAATGTATTGAAAATATTATTCCTTATTCCGCCGCTCTTGGTCGGTCCGAATTCAATTGAAATATTTTTGTTCTTCTCTGCATCAAGTTTTATTATATCCTCAAGAGTCTTATCGATTTTCTCGCCCGATAAAATATCCTTGGTGAGCGCGTCGCGTGTCTCGTTAACGGTCGTATTGCTGATGCGCATTTCAACGTTCATATTCTCGCCCGCAGCCAGTGTCACATTCAACAAATCTGCAGCGATTGAAACCTGAGTAACCGAACAGAACTTTCTGTTCTCGCCAACACTTCCGCTGTATAGAGGCACCGGATTGTGAAGGCTTCCATCTCTGTTTCCCATGTAGCCGTATCTCGATGTCGTAAATTGTGTTGAATTAAGTTTTGAATTCGCGCCCATCGCTAAATTTCTGTTGAGGACGCAATAATTGGTTAACATAAATGTTCTGCTCATATGTTCGTTTACCGTAAATAAAAAACTGCCAATCCCGTCCTGCTCAGCAGTCGGATCGCAGTATCTTGAGTCTCTGTAAAATCTGTTTTCAACATCTTCGAAAATATTATGACGCAAAAATGGATTCATGTATGAAGAAATAAAAAAGTCAACCGGTGTCTTTGTCAAATTTTGGGCAAGCACCGAGAAGAAAATTTCTTTTTCAAAGCTTGCAAACATTCTTACTGTAAATCTTATATTTTCAAGTTCCGTTATGTGGTAAATGCATGATGAAGTGATAACCGAATATCTCTCGACCTTAAGTTTTGGATTTGACTTGACAATTGGAACTTCGAGAAGTGAAACTATATCATATTTGCCTGCGCCCTCTGAACCTTCTGCGCCTTCTGCCGGAATACCTGCAAAAAAAGCTGCGCGCGGCTCGTCGCCCTCGGCCTTGTTGAGAAATGTTGAAAACATTCCTTCGTTTGCACTTATGTATCCTGACGAGTATGCGCAAAAGTTTAATCCGTTTCTCAAATAAATATATCTACTTTCACCTTCCAACCGTGGCATTGCCAGAACATCATTATCCTCAAGCGCATATGCGTTCTCATTCATAAGTGTCTTGGCTGCAAAATCCTTATCATCCTTAATCTTTTTATACTGTGCCGCGTAACTGTTAACTTTCTCCGTAAAATTGTACATCTTTGCTGCCCCTTTCAAAATTGTGTGATTATTTTTTATGCCCAAAAACTTTTATATTCCCAAAAACTTTTTCATAATATCGAATGCTTCCTTCGCATCTTCCGGCGAATTCATTTCATCGCTCATTCTGAGCAAATTTTCTGTTCCGGAAAATCTGCATACCAGCCATCCGCCGTCTTCAAAGAAAACTTTAACTCCATCCAAATAGCTAATCTCTTTTATTGCTTTTCCAAAATCAGGAAGCTTCTTCTGCACAAACAAAAGATCCTGAAGCTCGTCCTTCTTTTCTTTGCTGAATTTGAAATCGTCTTCCCAAGGATAAAGTTTTCCAACCAAGTCATATATTTCCTGGAGTAGCTCCGTGAGTGGCTTCTTAGCCACTGCAATAAGCTCAACCAAAATGCTGCCTGCAAATATTCCGTCTTTGCCGTCGATGTGTCCTCTGATTGTGAGGCCGCCGCTGCTCTCGCCGCCGATGAGCGCATCGCACTCTTTCATTTTTATACTGACATTTTTGAAACCGACCGGAACTTCATGGCAATCTTCGCCAAAATATTCTGCAACTCTGTTTAGCATTGAGGTTGTGCAAATATTTTTAACCGCTGCGCCTTTCCAGCCTTTGTATTTCAGCAAATAATAATAAAGGATTGTCAAAATATTATTAGGGTGAATGAATCCGCCTTTTTCATCTATGATTCCGAGGCGGTCGGCATCGCCGTCTGTCCCGATTCCGATGTCATACTCTCCGTCAACTACGAGCTCGCTCAAACGCTTGAGTGTCTTGGAAGTCGGAGCGGGCAGCTTGCCTCCAAATAAGGTATCATGTCTGTCATTAATAATATCAAGATCGCATCTCGCTGTAACAAGAACTGTCTGCAGCGCTGTGCGCGAAACACCAAACATTGGGTCGAGCAGTATCTTAAGGTGACCTTCTCTTATTGACTTAACATCAATCATTTCAAGAATCTTGTCGATGTATTCGTTAATGCAGTCGAAGTGTTCGATTATGCCGTCTCCAATTGCCTCATCAAAATCAAACGATTTTATTTCTGCAGGACTAATTTTGTCGGTGTCTTCCTGCATTTCTTTGGTGAATCTTCTTCCTGCAGCAACCTGTTGTCCGGCGAAAATTTTCATACCATTGTAGTCTGCCGGGTTGTGACTTGCTGTAATCTCAACGCCGAAATATGTGTTAAGCATTTTAACTGCAAACATTGTGAGCGGGGTGGGGGATATTCGTTTCATATAATAAACTTTTATGCCGTTTCCTGCGAGGACTTCCGCGCACCATTTTGATGCTTTGTCTGACAAAAACCTTCTGTCAAATCCAATGACGACGCCTTCTTTTTGTTTGCCGTCAGCAACAACAATGTTTGCCAGAGCTTGTGTCATAATCATAACATTCTCTTTCGTAAAATCCTCTCCGATAAAGGCTCTCCAACCGCCTGTTCCAAATTTCAACATACCCACGTACCGTCCCTTCTCAAATGTTCAATTTCTTTACGCAATTTTTCCTTCAAATATTCTCTCTACTGTAAGCAATTCTTCCCTATGTCGCGCAAATCTCCTACAAAAATGCACTTCGTAAGGCAAAATATACCAGTTACTATTTTATTCTATAACCGAAAAATTTGCAAGGCAAAATCACCCGTTTCCCGCATTTCTTATTCATTTTTCACGCATCTTATATCATTTATCTTTTGCAAAGTGACTGACGTGGAATAATCTTTCCAAAAAATCTACAGGTTCCCGCCCTCTGCCATATAAACTTTTTTGCAATTTTTCCATCCAACAACATGTTGTTGAAACATAAAATTGCAAAAAAGAATTTATTTACGCGAAAAGTTGTGCTACAATGAGAGCGTTGAAATAAATAGGTAAGGGAGTTAAAAACATGGATTATTTTCAGGCAATCATTTACGGAATAGTACAAGGCGTCGCAGAGTTTTTGCCAATATCCAGCACGGCACATTTGGTACTACTTCCAAAACTTTTTGGTTGGACAGAGTTGAGCAATACATTTGATGTCGCTCTTCATTTGGGCACGTCAGTTGCTGTTATCGTATTCTTTTTCAAAGAATGGGTTAAGCTGATCAAAGCGGGATTTACGAAACCTAAGTCAACTGATGGAAAACTATTTTGGTTTATAGCGATTGCATGCATCCCCGGTGCTTTAGCGGGAATTTTGTTAGATAAATACATGACCTTCTTTGAGTCCCCATTGCTGATAGGTATCATGCTGATAGTCATGGGCCTGTTGCTTTATGTTTTTGACAAAGTAAGTAAAAAAACATTTGAGTTGGAAGAGATTGGACTAAAGCGCAGCATTTTAGTTGGACTTGCTCAAATCCTTGCGATAATACCGGGAGTATCCCGCTCCGGTGTCACCATGACAGCAGGAAGAGCGCTTGGCATAACTCGCGATGGTATTGCCAGATTTACGTTTTTAATTTCAACACCACTGATTTTAGGCGATGCCCTTTATCATGTGAAAGACATTGCAAATGTACCGATAGAACCGGCACCTTTTGTTGTTGCAATATTGACTGCTGCCATTACCGGCATACTTGCAATCAAATTCCTTTTGAACTATATCAGAACAAAAGGATTCGGAATATTTGCAATCTACAGATTTGTTTTTGGTGGCCTCATAATAGTCCTTGCCCTCCTCAACATAATCCGCTAATATATCTGCTATATAAAAGTTTTTTCGATTAGTTAATCCAACGACATGTTGTGTGGAACATTCAAGCTTAAGTTATACTAATTGGTAGCATCTTGCCAAGATCCTCAATTAATTGCACACTTTGTTTGGGTGTCATTGCTACTTCTCCTCTCAAGATAATTGTAGTTACCTTGTAGGTTGTAACATATGCACCTTTTTAGTCAATTGCACCATATATTACTTTTGAATTTACACCACTACATGAGACTATAACTTAAATATTTGCGGGGGTATAAAATGAGCCATTCAAATAATAAAATTAGATTTCACTTTGTTTTTTTGAGTAATAAAAAATTGACATAGCAAATGAATATTTGTATAATATAAGCAGATATATAAGCTCTAAGAAAAGCTATTGACAAAGAAGAGGAGATAAAAGAAAATGAACAAAGAAAGCATTACAATGAAATTTAGGAAATGGTTTAGACCGATGAAGCAGATTCAAGTGATTATTCTCGTGATTTCGATGCTAGTTTCATCGATGCTAGCGATAAATGGAGGTAGCTTAGCATCTGCCAACATTCAGGGGACTGTGTCGGCGTCTAGTACCCAAACGATGTCAATGATTGGAATGCCACTTCATCCGGAAATTACTGATCCGAGCTACAAACAAGTATATGTGGATCCAAACGCAGCAACAAACGGAACCGGTACTTTTAACAGTCCTTATAATAATTACACATCGGCGTGCAATACAGTCAACGGTGGTGGAATTGTGAATATTTTGCCTGGAACATACGGAGATCCAACGAAGAGGACATATACAGTGACTGCGTCTGACCCGAAAAGCTCGATAACTATCCAGAATAAAAGTGGCACAGTAGATAAACCAATTATTATTCGCGGAATGCCGGGAGCAAGATTGATCGGCAAAGGAACAGGGTCTAATCTGAATGTGCAAGGGTGTAGCTATGTTATAATTGATAACATAGCATTCGAGGAGTTGACTTCAAATGTGTCAGCAATGGTTAACGCCAATAGCAGCAATATTTGGATTAATAATTGTAAATTTGAGGGAACGGAAATGGTTGAGATACAGGAGGCAGGAATTGCCAATGAAAAGGCCAAAGGGCTGAAACCTGGTGACTCGGGAGAATTTTGGCAGACGGATGCTATAAATAATGGAACATGGCGGAGAGCAGGAGGCTTTTTGCAATTCTCAGGTGACCCTCTTGGATATATGGAAATCAGTGGTTGTTATTTTAATCGTAACGGAACTCCATTGAATCAAAATTCAGGGCAGACACTGGCCTTGACAGGTACTCCAAATTCATATATTCACGATAACTATATGACTAAGCCTGCTCATGGCGCTGTCCGTGTTGAATCATCTGACAATTGTGTAATCAGAAATAATGTGATCGATGCAGAATGGGGAAATGGTGGAGCTCTATGGACATCAAAAAATGTTTTGATTGAGAATAACGTATTCAAGACTGCCGGGTGGGGCGTTTACGAAAATAATAAACCTGCTTTTCAACCCGTGAGTGGCACTGCCATCATGCGCAATAATCTTTTTACCCAGAACGGTTGCGGCGGAAGCAGGCAATATCAACCTTCAAATGCAGTAGACGGCAATGAGGATACTGTCTGGAGCCCTCTTACAAATATTTTAAATCATTGGATTGATATTGACCTCGGAGAGAGCAAAGATTTAAATAGTGTAAAGATAACTTGGCGCAAAAACACCGATCAAGGAGGGGAGCCGAGAAAATATTATTATGATGCATATGATATTCAGGTATCCGATACGGGAGAGATTGGATCGTGGAGAAGTGTCGGAAATGTTGGTGAAGCAGGGAATCCGGATACATATAAACAAAACGATGATCCTGACGTAATCACAGTTGCCACAAACACAAAAGCACGATACGTGAAATTGAAAGGTATCAACATACCAAGTGCACCAACAACAACTCCTACTCCGGCATATTCAGCAATTGATCAGAAGCTGCCGTTAGGTGCTGGTGAAAGATTAGTGGAGCTATCGGAATTTGCGGTATTTGGAGCTGAAAAGGACGAATTAGGTAATCCTACAAATCTTGCTTTGGACAAACCTACTGTTGCGTCAATTGTCAGAAAATACATGAGCCCGATGCAAACCAAAACACCAGAACCTACAATTTTTTTCTGGACTGCTGATACCATGGGTGCAAAGAACTTCCGACTTTACAATAATACAATTACTCAGAACGGCGGTCAGGCAATACAATTTTATAACAATAACATTGACGCCATAGCAGGTTTGAGAATATTTAATAATATTATGTACGGTGACGGATTTAATTCAGCTGAGCAACTGAAAACTATAGCACCAAATTCTGAATTTAAGATGGGTGCTACGGACGGCTGGGGCAGCCAATTTTTTGGATCGAACATCTTGGAAAACAACTTGATTTGCGCGACATACGGTTTTTCAAAAAATCCGGGATATCAAAAATTGTTTTATTACGAGGGCGGAAAGCTCACCGGCGGCAAAGAATTTTTGAATTTGAACGAGGTGCAAGATAGTTTCCCATTGGCGGTTAGAAATAATATTGAGTTTGATCCTTTGTTTGAAAAACAGTACCAAAAAATTTCGAATGAGGCAACATTTGATGAAACAGCTAATTTCCGATTGAAGGATGGCTCTCCTGCGTTAGGAAGAGGAATGCATGATTCCATGGTAACTGAAGATTCAAATGGATTGACAGATGTTATTTATGTTGACGATACATATGTTTTCAATAAGGGAATCGGTGGTTATGCAGCGGAAGAAGGGGGAGGTTTCGGCAAATTTGTCCCTGGAGATACGGTATGGATCCAGGACGGATGGAATCTAGCTAGTAGGCAACAAGCTGTAATTAGGAATGTCACCAATCCAGATCCGGCCAATAGTATTAAGGGATCATATACATTAGACAGGAAAGTTACAGTTTATAAAGGGAATTATGTTGATATGCCGTATTCCGGAAGCACACCTGACTTGGGTGCATATGATTCACCATATGAAATGGCTGCTCTTCCAACTGCGGCACCAACTCCAACACCGACAATTGCACCTACGCCAACAGTTGAACCTACACCTACGGCAACACAAGAACCTACGGCAACACCTGAAGCAACATCAACGCCTACACCTACACCTACGGCAGACACACCAACACCAACGCCTACACCAACGCCTACACCAACTCAAAACCCTACACCTACGGCAGACACACCAACACCAACGCC
>JANYKE010000022.1 GCA_025361685.1 Eubacteriales bacterium
CTTTTAGTCTATGTTATTCATCTAGCATTAATTTTTTCTTTGACTTTTTAAGTTTTTTAATTTCCTCTCGTTCAATTTCTTCAATGCTCTTTTTTCGTTCATTTATTTTATTATCCCCTTATTTCTGTTACGGAGTTAGTACACATAAATATGTTGGATTTTGCAACACTATTTGGATATTATTAAACAATTTGAAATAACGCTGAATGTTTTGCAAAATGGTCTCTTCCCTTTATCACTGGCATTTTTGGATGTTGATAAATTTAAAGATGTCAATGATAACTACGGACACACATTTGGTGACGAAGTTCTTTCAACCCTTGCTAAATTATTTTTAAAACATATAAGTGAAAACGACTATGTCGGACGTTATGGCGGCGAAGAATTTTTGATTATATTTAATAACACGGATATCAATGTTGCAGAAAAAACATTGCTGCATATTTCCGATGAGTTTAAAGCAATGATGACAGACAGAATCGGTGTGCCTATTTCTTTTAGTGCAGGTTTGATTGAAATAGATGCTGAAAACGCAAAAGCAGAGGGCATCAATGCTCTTATTGATAAGGCTGACAAACTTATGTACAGGGCAAAAGCAGAGGGCCGCGACAGAATTATGTTGGGCTAGTTCAATATCAAGGACCGCCGGATAGAGTATAGGATTGGTATTGGTCGGGGCCGACTTCGAGAAAAATTTCCGTTGCGACATTTGTCCCTTTCGGGCTTGAGGAAAACAGGTGTCTGCCGGTTAGCGTGTTAACTATATTTTGCGAATCAACTGTGTAGGCCGGCTTGGCTTCGCCGATAAGAGTTTCCGGAGCACTTTTCGAAATGTAATACCTTCTATCATTACATTGTATTCGATCGGGTGGAACAAATGGATTCCACACGCCGTATGAGTATCTGTACCCAACTAGGAGAACTAAAAATATTACTATTACAATGGAAGATATCCCAAAAATCATAATGCTTTTACTCTTTTTCATAACACACCTCCGTCAAAAATAACGTTACAGCAACAAGGAAAATTTGTCAAGAGTTGGCCGGTATGATTTCATTGATGCACAATAACGGTTATGCTATAATTGTGAAAAGGAGGATGGATAATTGGTTAAGAAGGCGATTGAGCTGGTTAAGGCTGATCTAAAAAAGTATTGGTTTCATATTGCGATTGCTGCAAGTGTTGTTACTATTTTGATGCTGCTTTTCGGCGAGGTATGTTGGACACAGATTCTGTTTAACTTTCCATGTCCGGCGTGCGGTATGACTCGAGCGATGGTACTTTTTTTCACGGGTCACCCAATTGAAGCATTCTATATGAATCCCCTCTTTTTCTATGTAATAATAATATCCGGCCTCTTTGTTTGGAATAGGTACATCAAAAACAGACCTTTTAAAAGCTTTTTTATTCACTTTATAATTTTCTTTATTTTGCTGTTTGCTGCCTATTTCATAAAAACGATATTTTTTGGTAATTATATGTTGCTTTTTAGGTAAATAGGTATTAAAATGGTGATAATAAATATTTGGAAAAAGGAGACTAAAATAATGGACGACAATAACAATTTCGCACCAAACAACAATGCACCACAGTTTCAACCGCCACCACCACCGCAACAGCCATATCAGGCATCTCCACCGCCGCCACAATTTCAACAACCACAGTATCAGCCTCCGCAACAACAATATCAGCCTCCGATGCAGCAGCAATACCAAGCGCCACCTCCTGATACAAGTGTTATGACCATGAAAGATTGGCTTCTAACATTGCTTGTATTCTTGATTCCTTGTGTCAACATAATAATGATGTTTGTATGGGCATTCGGTGAGGGAAACGTTAATAGGAAGAATTTCTGCAAAGCTTACTTGATTTTTTATGCTATAACAATTGTGCTTGTTATTGTTTTCTACTCTATATTTGCTGTTGCGATATTATCTTCGCTGTCGAATATGTCTTATAATGGTTATTATTAAGAATTATTTTTCAAAACCTCAATTGCTTATCCATTAAGCAATTGGGGTTTTGTTGTCTCATTTTCAGTAATAAAATCGGCAAATGATTATTTTTATTGACAAATATGCAAGGACATGGTAAATTATTGTTAGCTTTTCAGGGACTTGTGCTCATACAGAGCCAAGCGGCAAGAGCTGCGTTATTGATTGAGTTAGAAGCTCAAATTTTATAAGATGGTTACTTTATAACCAAACGTGTACACGATACACACTTGTGAAACGGTCAATAAGAGTAGATATTGCTATATAGACTCTGAAATCTAAAATGTGGAATGATGGAATTGGGCTATTGCCCGACAAATGATGTACACTGAAATTAGAAATGACTAATCCAAATGATGTATTGTGGTAACGCACAGTATATCATTTTTATTTTGGAGGCACTTGTCATTATGGAAAACAAAATGAAGCTTTACGGGTTTAACAATCTTACAAAATCGCTCAGTTTTAACATTTACGACGTGTGTTACGCCAAGACCGAGCGAGAACAAAAGGATTACATTTCCTATATTGACGAACAGTACAACTCCGAAAGGCTTGTGAAGATATTGTACAAGGTTACAGAGATGGTCGGCGCGACGGTTATCAATGTTTCGAAGCAGGACTATGATCCACAGGGCGCGAGCGTTACATTTTTGATTTCCGAGGAATCGCAGAGACCGAGTAAGAAGAGCGAGACTGTTGTTGCTCATCTTGACAAGAGTCATGTTACGGTTCACACTTATCCGGAATTTCACCCTGACAACTCAATCGCAACATTTCGCGTTGACATCGATGTTGCAACTTGCGGCGAGATCACTCCCCTGTCCACTCTTGATTTTCTGATTGGAAGTTTTGATTCTGATATTATCACAATGGATTATCGCGTTCGCGGATTTACCAGAGATATGGATGGCAAGAAAATTTTTATCGATCATAATATTACTTCGATTCAAGATTACATCGACCCAAAGACTCTCGGAAAATATGACGCGATTGATGTCAACATGTACCAGTCTAATATCTTCCATACCAAGATGCTTATTAAAGAAGTTGATTTGCAGAACTACCTTTTCAAAACTGACGTTTACGAAATCCCGCCAAAGACGAGACTAAATATTGCCAACAGCCTGCGCCGCGAAATGATTGAGATTTTCAGCGGTACGAATGTTTATTAAGGAGGCCGGTAGGTGAAGGATATTTCCCAAAACAAGGCTCCGATTCTTGAGGCTTTGGAAGAGTTCAAAAGTATGCGTATGGTTCCGTTTGATGTTCCGGGGCACAAGCGCGGTAAGGGCAACCATGAGTTGACTGATTTCTTGGGCGAGAAGTGTCTGACGGTTGATGTCAACTCAATGAAAATGCTGGATAATTTGTGCCATCCGGTTGGTGTGATTAAGGAAGCGGAGCGGCTGGCGGCGGATGCCTTTGGCGCGGCAGAATTGGGCGATTTGTTCGCCGCCGCAGCTGAGCTCAAACGATGTCCACTTCAGACCCTGCTGCGGCAGGGTTTGTTTTTTGGTGAGCACGTAACACTCCGGTTTCGGCTATACGAAAAACGGGATGCGGACACGGCTTGGTATATCGT
>JANYKE010000030.1 GCA_025361685.1 Eubacteriales bacterium
CTTCTTCGAATCGGGGAGGTCGTTTCTTCAATTAGGGTCTTTTCTTGAGGACGGATCAAATGATCATCAGCAGGTGTACTCGCCCCAAACCACCAGAAAAGTATCAGCCAGACAAAATTGACAACAGAGAACGAAATGAAAATGCAATACTTCTGAGTCGAGGCAAAAGTCGAATGCAAGTTTTGAACACCTATGCCTTCCAAGGCATCATCCTGTCTGTTTTATCATTTGTCATTGCACCGTTTTTTGCAATCGGACTATGCACAGTTGTTTCACGATCAGATGGATTTTTAGATTTCTCGGGAACGGCTGTTAACAATGTCAGTATGAATACTAACGCATTTGTTTATTCTCTGATTGGAATAGTTGTATTTTTAGTAACGCTTCTTATTCCTGTATTTACAAAAATAAATGTTTCAATTGTACTGTATAAGCAAAGCATCTCACAAACAAAGAAAAGTTTCTGGAAAACCAGCGGACTAGATTTCCTTATACTCTTTATAGGACTCGCAGGCTATCAGGTTTATATTAACAAAACAAATACAAGTGAAATGGATCCGCTAATGTTTCTCGTTTCAACTGCCTTCATACTTGGTGTCTCACTTGTGTTTATCAGAATATATCCATATATTTTGAAAGGAATATATCTTCTCGGCAAAAAGATATGGTCGCCGGTTGCATTTTCATCTTTCATTCAGATTTTCAGATCAAATGGCTCGGAAATATTTTTAATGCTATTTCTGATTCTTACAGTTTCGGTGAGTGTGTTCAGCTCAGGAGAAGCAAGAACGCTGAATTCCAATGCTGAAGATAAAGCAATGTATTCCAACGGCGCCGACATCAAAATGCGATATTATTGGAAGGACGAAAGAATGATGGATATCGCTCTTGCGATGCAGATGCCCACCGACAAGCTAAACAAAAAGTTTGGCGAAATCCCTATGGAGCAATATTCAAGTCTTGCCGGAGTGAAAAATACAACAAAGGTATTTGTTGCCGGCGGCAACTTTAGCGTTAAACTTCAAACGCGCAGAGGAAAAAGTATTTCCAGCGCAAATTGCATGCTTGTCGAACCGAACAAAATGAAAGAAGTTGCATGGTACAATCCCAATATTCTGGGTTTGGAATATGACAAATGCCTGCAGGATATGGCGGCCAATCCAAATAAAATCTACCTGAGCAAGGATATGAAAGATAAGTATGATATAAGAGTAGGAGAGCGTGCCATTTTGTGGATTAACGACACTGCCGCAATTGAGGGAGTTGTCGGAGGCTATATCGAACTATTTCCATCATATAATATGCAGCAAACCCCAAACATGATTTTTGGAAATATTGCTGCCGTTGGCACAACTTACATTGGACCGTATGAAGTCTGGATGAAAAAAGATGCTAGCTTTAATGAAGATACTTTTTTTGGCAGCATAGATGCAAAAGGATACACATCAGTGATGGGTGGGATTGTCACATATAAAAATGCGACAGATGAAATTGATCTTGAAAAATCATCTTCCTTGCTTAAGGGAATAAATGGTTCGATGACGCTAACATTTATCCTAACATTGCTGCTTAGCATCATTGGATATTTCATATACTGGGTTTTGTCAATCAAGGGAAGAGAGCTCCAGTTTGGAGTTATTCGCGCGATGGGCATGTCACGCGGCAAAATTTACAAAATGCTTATCATGGAGCAATTCCTGATATCCGGAGTGGCAATGATTGTGGGATTTGTGATAGGAACGGTTGCAACACAGCTTTATGTTCCTTTGTTCCAAATTACTAAGGATGCCAAGGATAGAGTTCCGCCATTCCAAATTGTATACGATACTAGCGACTATATAAGACTTGCAATTATTTTTGCGGCAATGTTAATCGCCGGAATTGCGGCACTCGGATTATATATCAGAAAGCTAAAAATTAATGATGCTATCAAGATCGGAGAAGATTAGCGTGAATATTATTGAAGCTAGCGGCCTTAGCAGAGAGTTTAAAGTTGGAGTTAATACTATTGAAGCATTGAAAAATGTTGACATTTCTATTGCTCGAAACAGGCTTGCAATTTTAAAAGGGCGCTCCGGCTCCGGAAAAACAACACTTATAAATTTGCTTGGAATGTTGGATGCTCCTACAACCGGCGCAATAATTTTCGATGGAATTGATATTGCCACACTTAGAGAAAAAAATCGTGACGAGATGAGAAGGACTCGGATGGGATATGTGTTCCAGTCCGTTGCATTGATTTCATTGATGACCGCTTATGAAAATGTTGAATTCGCATTGCGTGTAGCGGGATTCAAGTCCAAAGAACGACACGAAAGAGTTGTGGAATGTTTGGCTGCGGTTGGACTCGAGAACAGGATGAACCACAGAGTGCACGAGCTTTCGGGAGGGGAACAGCAAAGGGTCGCAATAGCCCGTTCTATTGCGCATAGGCCGTCGATAATATTTGCAGATGAGCCGACAGCCGAACTCGATACGGTTATGTCAAAACACATTGTTGATATTTTTAAGGAGATTGTTGACAGAGGCGAGACCACCATAATAATGACTACTCATGATATTGCACTTACAGAGATGGCCAATAAAGTTTACACACTGGGGGATGGTGAGATTATTGATGAACGCTGATTTTAGTACCGGAAAAACAGATAGAAATATTATTATCGATTGCGAAAATCTTTATAAGATATATAAGACGACCGGCATCGAAGTGGTTTCGTTGCAAGGCATCAACCTGACTGTTCACGAAGGCGAGTTTATTGCGATTGTGGGAAGCAGCGGAAGCGGCAAAAGTACGTTGATGAATATGATTGGTGGTCTGGATAGTCCGTCTGCCGGTAAAATATTTGTTGCCGGTTACGACCTGCTCAACATTTCAGAAAGTGATCTTGTCAAATTCAAGCGTGAGGTTGTGGGATTTGTTTGGCAGAATAATGCGAGAAATATGATTCCTTATCTAACAGCGATTCAAAATGTTGAGCTTCCGATGACGATTGCCAAACAGGATGAAAAGACGGCGCGGGCAAAAGAACTGCTTGAAATGGTGGATCTTTCACACCGCGAGAACAGCAAGCTTGGGCAGCTTTCGGGAGGGGAACAGCAGAGGGTCGCGATTGCCATCGCCATGGCTAATTCGCCTCGTATTTTGCTTGCGGATGAGCCGACAGGTTCTGTTGACACCTTGACCGCAAGCAGAATAATGGAATTTTTCAAGAGAGCCAACGAAGTATACGGTGTTACGGTAATTATTGTCACACACGATATTGACCTCGCCAAAAGAATTGACAGAGTGGTTTCAATCAGAGATGGAAAAACCGGAAGCGAAGTTATAAGACATCGTAATGATATGGGCGAAGAGATTGATCAGATTGAATATATGATCATTGAGCAAAACGGAAGAATACTTTTGCCGGACAGCATTCTTGAGCAGGCAGGACTAAAGGAAATGACGCATGCAAAGATAGACTGTATCGATGGTAAAATAATAATTTACAAGGAATAGATTTGATTACAAAACAAATCTAAACAAATATTATTGCAGCACAACTTGAATTTGGTTTGCATATTGGCTAAAATATGTTAATATAAACTTATTAAATATAATCATTTTTTGTTAGGAGAGATAGACTTGTTTGGACTTACACAGGATATAGGAATAGATTTAGGCACGGCTTCTGTTTTGATATATGTCAAGGGCAGAGGTATTGTGCTGTTCGAGCCATCAATTGTGGCGATAGATAGAAACACCAACAAGGTTCTGCAGGTTGGCGAGAAAGCACGCATGATGCTGGGCAGAACTCCCGGCAACATTTCGGCAATAAGACCGCTCAAGGATGGCGTTATTTCCGATTATTATGTTACGGAAAAGATGCTGAAATATTTTATTGCCAAGGCTAACAACAGCAGATGGAGCAGAATATTTAAGCCGCGCGTTGTTGTGTGTGTGCCAAGTGGAGTTACCGAGGTTGAGAAGAGGGCAGTTAAGGATGCAGTTAATGTGGCGGGCGCAAGCAAGGTGCTCATTATGGAAGAACCGATTGCAGCGGCTATCGGAGCGGGTATCGATATTTCTAAGCCGTGCGGCAACATGGTTATCGATATTGGCGGCGGAACAACGGATGTTGCCGTTATCTCTCTAAATGGTGCGGTCGTAAGCAGTTCAATAAAAGTTGGCGGTGACAAGTTTGACGAAGCCATCGTTAGGTATATTAGAAGGAAGCACAACATTCTTATTGGTGAAAGAACTGCCGAGGAATTAAAGATTAGTATCGGCAGTGTTTATCCCAGAATTCAAGAAGTGTCAATGGACATCAGGGGAAGGAATCTTGTTTCCGGCCTTCCAAAGACGGTGTCCATAACATCTTCAGAAATAAGCAAGGCACTTGAAGAACCAATAGCTAATATCATCGAATCAATTCACAATGTCCTCGAAAGAACCCCGCCGGAGCTCGCGGCCGACATTACTATACCTTTATCACTAATGTC
>JANYKE010000082.1 GCA_025361685.1 Eubacteriales bacterium
CTATCCCCCGGGCATTCCCGTTCTTGCTCCAGGTGAAAAAATCACAGATGAGATTATTGATTATATTAAATACACAAAAGACAAAGGTTGTTTTTTGTCCGGGCCTGAAGATATGAGTGTCGAGAATATAAATGTTTTGAAAGGAGCAAAATAAAGTGGAACTTTGGTATAGCGAGCAACATACAAAAAATGTTAAACTGTCCATACGGGTTGAGAAACAGCTTTATACTGATAGCAGCGAGTTTCAGAGGATTGATGTTTTTGATTCGAAAGAGTTCGGCAGATTTCTGACTCTTGATGGTTTGATGATGATTACGGAAAAGGATGAGTTTATTTATCACGATATGATTACTCATGTGCCGATGGCCGTTCATCCCGATGTGAAAAAAGTTCTTGTTATCGGTGCCGGCGATGGCGGTGTGGCAAGAGAACTTATCAAGTACAAATTCATCGAAAGTATTGATGTAGTTGAGATAGACAAAATGGTTGTTGACGTTTGCAAAAAATATTTGCAGCAGACGGCGTGCGGTTTTGATGATGAACGGGTAAAAGTTTTTTATCAGGATGGATTGAAATTTATTCGCAAGCATGAGGACGAATACGATTTGATTATCGTTGACTCAACCGATCCATTTGGCCCCGGCGAAGGCCTGTTCACTAAGGAGTTTTACGGCAACTGTTTTAAGGCACTTAAAGATGACGGGATAATGGTCAACCAGCAAGAGAGTCCTTTCTATGATGATGATGCTGTTGCAATGAAAAGAGCGCACAAAAGAATTGTGGAATCGTTCCCTATCAGCAAGGTTTATCAGGCACACATACCAACATATCCTTCGGGTCATTGGCTGTTTGGATTTGCATCAAAAAAATATCATCCCATAAATGATTTGAATGCGGACAAGTGGAACGCGCTTGGCATTGAAACAAAATACTATAACACTAATTTGCACAGAGGTGCTTTTTATCTGCCAAACTATGTAGAGGAGTTGTTGGAAAATGTTGAATAATAATCAAGCCTTCATTGGCTGTGATAAGGGTTATGAGGAAGCTAAGATTGCGATTTATGGCGCACCGTTTGATGGAACAGCTTCGTTTCGGCCGGGCTCACGATTTGCCCCAAGCGCGATTAGGAGTTTGTCGTTCGGAATCGAAACGTATTCTCCGTATCAGCAAAAAGATTTGGATGAACTAAATGTTTGTGACTGCGGCGATTTGGATCTGCCTCTGGGCAACACCAAAAATGTTTTGGACCAAATCGAAAGCTACACTTTGAAATTGTTTAATGATAAAAAAATTCCGGTCATGATCGGCGGCGAACATCTGGTTTCACTTGGTGCTGTTCGTGCGCTGGCCAGAAAGCATTCTGATTTGCACATCATCCACTTTGATGCACATGCTGATTTAAGAGATGACTATTTGGGCGAGAAGCTTTCGCATGCGACTGTAATGCACAGAATTCATGACATCGTCGGCGATGACAAAATCTATCAGTTTGGAATTCGCAGCGGAGACAAATATGAGTTTGAATATGGTGAGGTTCACACGTTGATGCAGGAGTTTAATCTTGACGGATTTGCGGACATAGCAGAACGGCTGAAAGACAAGCCTGTTTATTTCACTCTCGATTTAGATGTTTTGGACCCGTCAATTTTCCCGGGAACCGGAACTCCCGAAGCCGGCGGAATAACATTCAACGAGCTGCTTGATGCAATTATGAATTTGAATCAATTTAATATTATCGGCTGCGACATAAATGAACTTTCACCGATTCATGATCAGAGTGAATCTTCGACACTTGTCGCTTGCAAAATTTTGAGAGAAATACTTATTGCCATAGGAGGAAAGTAAAAATGGGAAAAGCTTTAATTATTGGTTGCGGCGGAGTTGCGAGCGTAACAATTCACAAGTGTTGCCAAAACAGTGATGTGTTCAGCGAGATTATGATTGCGAGCAGGACGAAGAGCAAATGTGATGCGCTGAAAGCTAAGCTTGATGGTGGCAAAACTATTATTCATACTGCTCAAGTTAATGCTGATAATGTTGATGAACTTATTGCTTTGATTAGTGATTTCAAACCGACGATAGTAATTAATCTTGCTCTGCCCTATCAGGATTTAACAATTATGGACGCATGTCTTGCAACAAAAACTAATTACATGGATACTGCAAATTACGAGCCGCTTGATACTGCAAAATTTGAATACAAATGGCAGTGGGATTATCGTCAACGTTTTGAGGAAGCCGGCATTATGGCACTCCTCGGCAGCGGATTTGACCCCGGCGTAACAAGTGTTTTTGCTGCTTATGCTCAGAAACATTATTTTGATGAGATTCATTATCTTGATATCTTGGATGCCAATGCCGGCGACCACGGCTATCCTTTTGCGACAAACTTCAATCCCGAAATCAACATCAGAGAAATCACAGCCAACGGAAGTTACTGGGAAAATGGCGACTGGGTTGAGACTGAGCCTTTGGAAATCAAGCGCGTCTACTACTTTCCTCAAATCGGAAATAAAGATATGTATCTTTTGCATCATGAGGAACTTGAAAGTCTTGCCTTAAATTTAAAAGGAATAAAACGCATTCGTTTCTTCATGACTTTTGGTCAGAACTACTTAACACATTTGAAGTGTCTTGAAAATGTCGGCATGACTTCTATAACACCAATCGAATATAATGGTATGCAAATTGTGCCGCTGCAATTTTTGAAGGCTGTCCTCCCCGACCCTGCTTCGCTTGGTCCGAGAACAAAAGGCAAAACAAATATCGGCTGCATTTTCAAAGGAATAAAAGACGGCAAAGAAAAAACATATTATGTTTACAATGTTTGCGATCACGAGGAATGCTATAAGGAAGTTGAGTCGCAGGCAATTTCATACACAACCGGTGTTCCTGCAATGATAGGTGCTATGCTTATAATGAACGGAACTTGGAATAAAGCAGGCGTACATAATATCGAAGAGTTTAACCCCGATCCGTTTATGGATGCTTTGAATAAATGGGGACTTCCGTGGATTGAAGATTTCGATCCGCAGATGGTGGATTAATATGAGTGTTAATTTTGACATCAACAAAATAAAAACTCCATACTATATCGTTGACGAAAAACTTCTTGTCAACAATGTAGAAATTTTGAAGAATGTTGCTGACTTGGCAGGATGCAAAATTCTGCTCGCTCAAAAAGCTTTTTCGATGTTTAGTTTTTATCCGTTGATTGGCGAATATCTTGATGGCACTGCTGCAAGCAGTCTGTTCGAAGCAAAACTCGGTTACGAAGAAATGGGCAAAGAAACTCATATTTTTTCTGCTGCTTATAACGAAGATGAGTTTGATGAAATACTTTCCATATGTGACCACATAATTTTTAACTCGTTTTCTCAGTGGGAAAAGTATAAAGAAAAGTGTGAGAAGACAAATAAAAAGTTTGGAATCAGAATTAATCCTGATCACTCGACTCAAGAGCATGCGATTTATGATCCCTGCTCTGCCGGTTCACGTCTGGGTGTGAGGATTAAAAACTTTAGACCTGATTTGCTCGACGGAATTAGTGGACTGCACTTTCACGCGTTGTGCGAACAAAACAGTGATGCCCTCATCAGCACTGTTGCTGCAGTCGAAGAAAAGTTTGGTGATTATTTGCACCGGATGGAATGGGTTAATTTTGGCGGCGGTCATCACATCACAAAAAAAGATTATGATATTGACTCACTTGTAAAATGTATTGTGGACTTCAAAGAAAAGTATGGCGTCGAGGTTTATCTTGAACCGGGTGAAGCAGTTGCTCTCAACACAGGTTTTCTCGTCAGCACAATTTTGGATATTGTAAACAATGAAATTGACATTGCAATACTTGACACGTCTGCTGCATGTCACATGCCCGATGTTTTAGAAATGCCATATCGCCCAAATATTATTGATTCGGATTTCCCGAACAAAAAAACTTTTACTTATCGTTTGGCCGGACCGACTTGTCTTGCCGGCGATATCATCGGTGACTATTCATTTGATAACAAGCTTGAAATAGGAAACAAACTTATTTTTTGCGACATGGCAATTTACACTATGGTTAAGAACAACACCTTCAACGGAATCAATCTTCCGTCAATCACAATCGCCGATTCAAACGGTGATGTTCGTTTAATAAAAAGTTTTGGTTACGAAGAATTTAAATCAAGATTATAAAATATTTACAGATTTGAATGGTATTAACATTCAGCTGTCAGAAGCTCTATAATATAAATATAGTTTCGGATAATGTGATATGGGTCCTTAACAGGCAGCGCCACTACGCGGCTTTCAGGCTTGAGCGCTCTGTCTCTTATTTGTGTCCACTCGCCGATTTTGTAATCGGGAAAATAATCAAATGTAACAGCCGCAGTTTTTTGGTACATCGCAAGAAATTCAT
>JANYKE010000110.1 GCA_025361685.1 Eubacteriales bacterium
ATTCCTGCAACGTTATAACCAAATGCCCAAAATAAATTTTGCTTGATATTTCGAATTGTGCTTTTGCTCAGATGAATTGCAGTCGGCACATCCAGCAAATCGCTTCGCATCAAAACTATATCCGCCGATTCCATTGCAACATCGGTTCCTGAACCAATTGCAATTCCAATGTCTGCTTGAACAAGTGCGGGCGCATCATTGATTCCATCTCCGACCATTGCAACTTTTTTACCTTCAGCCTGAAGCTTTTTAACTTCATTGGATTTATCCTGCGGAAGAACCTCTGCCAAAACTTTATCGATTCCGACTTGTTTTGCGATTGCTTCTGCTGTTCTGCGATTGTCTCCGGTTATCATTGCAACTTCAATGCCGAGTGCTTGTAATTTTTTAATAGCCTCTGCACTTGTTTCCTTAACGATATCTGCAACAGCAATGATGCCCGACATTTTATTATTCATCGCAATGTACATCGGCGTTTTTCCCTCACCGGCCAGTTCATCAGATTTGCTCTCTAGTGATTCAAGTGAAATATTTCTTTCGTCCATTAATTTTCTGTTACCGATTAATGTATGAGTTCCGTCAATATCTACCTCAATACCGTATCCCGGAATTGCAATAAAATTATCAACCTTGATAAATTCCAAATTATCTTTTTCAGCACGTCTGACAATTGCCTCACCCAACGGATGCTCTGATCCTTTTTCTGCAGACGCCGCAATTTGCAACAAATGATTTTCGGAAACATCGGAAGTGGAAATTATATCTGTTACTTCAGGAGTTCCTTGTGTTATGGTTCCCGTCTTGTCGAGAATAATTGTATTAATTTTGTGCGTTGTTTCAAGTGCCTCGCCACCCTTGATTAATATTCCGTATTCGGCGCCCTTACCTGTTCCGACCATAATCGCAGTCGGAGTCGCGAGCCCTAACGCACACGGACAGGCAATAACAAGAATTGCAATAAATATCGTTAGTGAA
The DNA here is from genome assembly GCA_025361685.1 of Eubacteriales bacterium. Classification (GTDB taxonomy): domain Bacteria; phylum Bacillota; class Clostridia; order JANYKE01; family JANYKE01; genus JANYKE01. The sequence continues at coordinate 976 of JANYKE010000110.1, forward strand.
AATTCCAATGAGTGGCCCGTGAAAAACCAAGCCGCAAATGCCGCGACTGCAATCAGGCAGACTATCGGAACAAAGTAGCCCGATACAATGTCCGCCAGCTGAGCTATAGGTGCTTTTGAACCTTGCGCATCCTCTACCAATTTAATTATCTGCGCAAGAGCGGTATCACTCCCTATCTTCGTCGCCCTAAACCGAATCACACCATTTTTATTTATGCTGGCGGCGTACACCTTATCCCCTGACCTCTTATCAATCGGCATACTCTCACCTGTCAGCATCGACTCATCAATCGCAGTATCTCCATCTATAACCTCGCCATCCACAGGAATCTTTTCACCCGGCTTAACCAAAATCACGTCGCCGATTTCGACATCCTCGATAGCCATCTCAATTTCTTTACCATCGCGAATAACGATCGCCGTCTTTGGCGCAAGCCCCATCAACTTCTTAATCGCGTCGGATGTCTTACCCTTTGACACTGCTTCCAAAGATTTGCCAAGCAGAATCAGTGTGATAATTACACCCGCAGTCTCAAAATATAGACCCTTAACCGCGGCGATATTTCCTATCATGATTTGATAAGTCGAGTATAAGCTGTAGCTTATCGCCGCACTCGTGCCAATCGCAATCAGCGAATCCATGTTGGGGCTGCGCTGAATCAAAGCCTTAAATCCAATCGAATAAAATTTATTGCCGGCGATGACAATCGGAATAGTCAAAATAATTAGTACGAGCGCATAGTTCAGCGGATATTCCATAGGATTAAGAAATTCGGGAATAGGAAAATTCAACCATGAAATCATTGCGCCCATTGCAAGATATAAAAGCGGAACGGCAAACGATGCCGAAACAATAAATTTTGTCCACAGCGTTTTGATTTCTTTTTCTTTGCGCAGCTTATCCTCGTCAACTGTACTTTTCTTTTCGATGTTGCGAACTTCATATCCTATTTTTTCAATCGCCGCTTTTATATTTGTCATATCTGTCTTTTGATTATCATATTCGACAGCCAGTTTTTCCGTAGCTAAATTAACCGATGCCTTGGCTACGCCATCAATTTTGCCAACAACTTTTTCGATTCTCTGTGAACATGCCGCGCATGTCATGCCGCCAATGTCTACAATTTGTTTGTTCATCGAAATCCTCCCTACAATCTATTTATAATTTTAACATATTTTATATTGTAATGCTATGTGTAATGGGATGGTTCTTTGACACATTTTCGACAATTTGCAATGATTGTCGTCAATTCAACTTATCAACAACCGTAATCTTGCTCCTGATCATTCCCATCCAACAGCTGTAAGGAATCGTTCCGCTGTCGGTCGGCGTGAATTCAATTATATTGTCTCCCTCAACAAGCCTCTTCTGTAAATTAAATTTCGGAATAACAAGCTGATTGTTACAGCCGGAGATGTCACCGGACGCAGCCTGCATATTCCACTTGACCGGAATTCCTTTTTGGACAGTGATCTGCTCATAGCCTGCCGATAGGTTGGTCGTAATAGTCTGAATCCCATCTGCAACCTTTGCAACGTTTGCGCTCTGGCTTCTTGCAGTGCTGCCACCGCTGCTGCTACTGCTGCTGTTACTGTTGTTACTGTTGCTGCTACTCGAACTGTTGCTGCTACTGTTGCTACTACTGTTGCTACTACTGTTGTTGCTGCTTGCGCTTGTTGAACTGTTATTGCCGGAGCTTATTTCTATTGAAGGAAGCACAACTCCGGACAATGCTGCCCCGCTGTTGAACATAAATATTCCCATCACAACAACAAGAACTGCGCTAACTGTCATCATTTTTTTCGAAAACTTTTTAGTCAATATTGAACTAACCGCACCCAGCCCAAACATCAGTGGCACTGTTCCCAAACTAAACAGAAACATCGAAATCGCACCCTTAACCGGACTGCCTGTTGACAGCGCATACAGCTGCATCGCCTGAAGCGGACCGCACGGCAATAACCCGTTAAGCAGTCCGACATAAAGCGGACTCTTGCTCTGCTTCTGCTCATTAATCTTTCGAGCAAAAATTCTTGGCATCCGCGGCGAAAATTTGCGCAGCCAAGGAAATATATTCAGCATGTTGAGTCCCATGATGACCATAAACACACCTGCGGCAATTAACACAACACCTCTGGCCGTTCCGGAAAAGCTAACGACAGATCCGATTGCTCCGACTATTCCGCCGACTATTGTATAAGAAACCACACGTCCCAAATTATATAACAGGCTCGGCCTAAGTGCTGCCAACTTGTTCGTGCCAACTTGTTCATTGGTGGTTTTCGGTATGCACTGCGACAGGTTGATGCCGCCGCACATTGCAACGCAATGAATCGAAGTGAGCAGGCCAATGACAAAAAGCATTCCGTATCCGGTGCCCGCTTCCGCTTGCGGAAACGCATTAAAAATATTGAAGCCGCCAAAATTATTTATTATCATGTACACAGCAAATATAATAATTGCGGCTCCCAAAATTTTTGTGATCCCGGGGCGCTCACTATTTGTTGATTTTCTTTGCGATTTGCTTTTTGATTTACTTTGCAATATATTTTTTGAAGCTGCTCCGACAATATTCTTTTGATTATCTGTTTGCAATACCTTGTAGTCAAGCCCCTCAATGATATCGATAATTTCTTTAAGACTTATTACATTTCCTTCAAATTTGACAGAAGCAATTCCGGAATTGTAGCTCACCTTAACGGCTTTGATTCCCTTTGTGCTCAGAAGCTTTTTAGCAATTCTGTTTTCACATCCGACACAAGTCATGCCGGCAACTTTTAGCGTTTTCATAACAATGATTGGTGCCATAACAATCCTCCTTATTTATACTTTATATGTATGATATCGCTAAAATGTGAAGATTTGATGTAGAAATAATGTAAAAATTATGGAAATGACTTGATTTCATACAATTCATATAGTATAATCAGACAATGAAAAGGAGTGAATGCAAATGAGAGTTTCTTCAAAGGGAAGATATGCACTTAGAATGATGATTGATATAGCCGAGAACCACACAAAAACCTGGATATCAATCAAGGATATTTCAAAACGGCAAGGAATTTCGGTTAAGTACCTTGAGCAGATTGTTACAAATCTGTGTAAGTCAGGAATGTTGAAAAGCAGCCGCGGACCACAGGGCGGGTATATGCTTGCAAAGGCGCCGGATCAGTATACGGCCGGGCAAATACTGCGCGTTATGGAAGGAAGCCTTGCTCCTGTTGTGTGTTTGGAAGATGAAGAGAATCAGTGCGACCGCAAAAGTATTTGTCCAACAATTGATTTTTGGAAAGGCCTGGACAAAGTCATCGGCGACTATGTTGATTCTGTAACTTTGCAGGATCTGTGCGATTCAAGCGCGGCTGATGATGGCTGGGGTTTTTCAATATAATGGTTGAATATAAAATAATTTTTTTCAAAACCCTATTGACAATGTAAAAGCTTCCATATATAATCATACTAATCATATATGATTTAAGGTGTATATGATTAAAATTCTACTTGAAAGGTCGTGTTGTAAATGTCACAAGTCAAAAAAAGTTTTACTGATTTAATTGGAAACACTCCAATGCTGGAACTTCAGAATATTGAAAAGTATTATAAGTTGTCGGCTAAGGTTGTCGCGAAGCTCGAATCGTTTAATGTTGCGGGCAGCGTTAAGGACAGAATTGCAAAATCAATGATTGATGATGCGGAAAAAAAGGGACGGCTAAATAAAGATTCCATTATCATAGAGCCGACGAGCGGCAACACAGGAATTGGGCTTGCTGCGGTTGCGGCGGCGAAAGGGTATCGGATTATATTGACGATGCCGGAGACGATGAGTGTTGAGCGCAGAAATCTGCTAAAGGCATATGGTGCTGAACTTGTGCTGACCGACGGCGCGCTTGGAATGAAAGGTGCAATTGCTAAAGCCACAGAACTTGCTGCCGAGACTCCAAATAGTTTTGTTCCGGGTCAGTTTGTGAATCCGGCCAACCCTGCAATTCATAGGTCAACGACCGGCCCCGAAATATGGGAGCAGACCAACGGTGAGGTTGATATTTTTGTTGCAGGTGTAGGAACCGGCGGGACGATTACAGGTGCTGGTGAGTTTCTGAAATCAAAGAATCCTAAAATACAAGTCATAGCTGTTGAGCCTGCGGCATCTCCTGTCTTATCCGAGGGCAAAGCGGGGCCTCACAAAATTCAAGGTATCGGCGCAGGATTTGTCCCGGATATTTTGAACACTTCCATTTACGACGAGATTATTCGCGTTGAAAATGAAGACGCATTCAGATTGGGCAGAGAAATAGCTCAGAGGGAAGGCGTGCTCGTCGGGATTTCATCCGGAGCCGCGACATGGGCAGCAATAGAGATTGCTAAGCGGCCTGAGAACAAGAATAAAACAATAGTTGTGATACTTCCTGACACCGGGGAAAGATATTTATCCACACCAATGTTTGCAGAATAAGGAGTCATATGGGAAATCGTGCAATGATTGCCATGAGCGGCGGCGTTGACAGTTCGGTCGCCGCATTTTTAATAAAGGAACAAGGTTTTGATGCAACGGGCATTACTCTGAAATTATTTGATAATGAAGATATTGGTATGTCCCGTGAAAAAACCTGCTGTTCACTTGAAGATATTGAAGACGCAAGAAGTGTCGCATCGCGTCTTGGTATGCCATATTATGTATTAAATTTCATGGATCAATTTAGACATGAAGTTATTCAGAGGTTTATCGATTCATACATGAGCGGGCAAACCCCGAACCCTTGCATTGATTGCAACAGATTTATTAAATTTGACCAACTCCTATCACGTGCAGTTCAACTTGAATTCGACAAAATTGTAACCGGACATTATGCCGGCATTGAATATGATAAAGCATCCGGCCGCTATTTATTAAAGAAGGCAGTGGATAAAACAAAGGATCAAAGCTATGTCTTATATTCACTCACACAGCAACAGCTTTCGATGACACTTTTCCCTCTTGGCTCTCTTAAAAAAAGTGAAGTGCGCAATATTGCCAAGGCAAATGGTTTTGTAAATGCACATAAGCATGACAGTCAGGATATTTGTTTTGTGCGTGACAAAGATTATGCAAGCTTTATTAAACAGTACACCGGTACATCTTTTGAACCGGGAGACTTTGTTGACAAGGACGATAACATTCTCGGAACGCATTATGGCATAATTCGTTATACCATCGGTCAACGCAAGGGCCTGGGAATAACATCAGCAGATCCTTTATATGTTTGCAAAATATTGCCGCATGAAAATAAAATTGTGCTTGGCGCTGAGCAGGATCTGTACTCAAAATCTTTTCGGGCAAATCAGATTAACCTAATCTCTTGTGACAGAATTGATTCCCCGATAAAGGTTAAGGCCAAGATAAGATACGGCCAACAAGAACAGCCTGCAAAAGTTGAACAACTAGACGACGATACTCTGAGTATCGAATTCGATACACCGCAACGAGCAATAACCAACGGTCAGTCAGTCGTTTTATACGACGGCCCTTACGTTATAGGCGGAGGTATTATATCATCTTAGCCAATAGCATCATAACATCTTAGCCGATAAACATTGACAAGAATTCTTTATTACTATACAATTCGTCTAATCATATAATTTATATATGCTTAGTATTTTAGAAAAGGAGGCACATCTATGTATTCAATAATCTTTTTAATGTTACGTCACAACTTTAGAAACGGACGAATGTGCCGCTTTATTTGAGGGTATAAGCGTGCAAATTTTTGAAAAAATAATATCAAAATAAAATTATATGAAAGAGGTAAATTACCATGAACAATAAAAATTATAAATTTGAAACATTGCAGGTTCACGTTGGCCAAGAAGCACCTGATTCTGCAACTGATGCAAGAGCAGTTCCAATCTACGCAACATCATCATACGTATTTGCAAATTGTGCACAAGCCGCAGGGCGATTCGGACTTACCGAAGGTGGAAACATTTACACGAGATTAATGAACCCAACATCTGACATATTCGAACAACGAATTGCAGCACTTGAAGGCGGAGCTGCAGCACTCGCGACAGCATCCGGCGCAGCAGCAATTACGTATGCGATACAAAACATTGCCCGTGCAGGTGACCACATCGTATCCGATAAACGAATCTATGGTGGATCCTATAATCTTTTTTCCAACACTCTCCCCGATTTCGGAATCGAAACCACATTTGTTGACGCAAGCAATCCCGACAATGTTGCTGCTGCCATCAGACCAAACACTAAAGCAGTCTTTATCGAAACCTTAGGCAATCCTAATTCCACAATTGTAGACGTGGATGCTTTGGCAGCCATTGCTCATCAAAACGGAATCCCCCTAATCGTCGATAATACATTTGCGACACCTTATCTATTCCGCCCCATTGAACACGGAGCCGACATAGTCATTCACTCAGCAACAAAATTTATCGGCGGTCACGGCACGGTCATCGGCGGCGTCATAATCGATTCCGGCAAATTCGACTGGGCTGCCAACGACAAATTCCCCGGCCTGTCAAAACCTAACCCAAGCTACCACGGTGTCGTTTTCACCGAAGCAGTCGGAGCCCTTGCATACATAATCAAAATCCGAGTCACTTTACTTCGCGACACCGGCGCAACCATAAGCCCATTCCACTCGTTCCTATTCTTGCAAGGTTTGGAAACCCTGTCACTACGAGTTGAGCGCCATGTTGCAAACGCGCTGAAGGTTGTTGAGTATTTGTCAAATCATCCACAAGTTGAAGCAGTCAATCATCCGGCTATTGAATCTCATCCGAGCCACGAGCTGTACAAGAAATATTTTCCTAACGGAGCCGGCTCAATTTTTACATTCGAAATCAAAGGTGATGCCGACACAGCAAAAACATTTATTGACAAGCTCGAGATTTTTTCATTGCTTGCCAATGTTGCTGATGTTAAATCACTTGTTATTCACCCGGCCAGCACCACACACTCGCAGCTAAATGCCGACGAGCTCGTTGAACAAGACATAAAATCAAACACGATTCGTCTTTCGATCGGAACAGAACATATCGATGACATCATTGCCGATTTAGGCCAGGCACTTTGCCCGCAAATTGTATAACCACAAGCTATTTGCTAAGCTTATAAGGATCACTATAAAGTTACAAAGAAGTTACAAAGAAACAAACTATTTATTGAAATAGTTTGTTTCTTTTGTTGAATCGTGGTATATTTAAGTTGCGCTTAACGGTGCATATAACGAGGTGAATAATAATGAATATAGATAGCATGAAAAAATTAAAGATAGGAAATCTGATGCCGAAGCTGCCCATAATTCAAGGCGGAATGGGTGTTGGAATTTCTCTTTCCGGATTGGCCGCAGCAGTTGCCAATCAAGGTGGAATAGGCGTCATTGCAGCTGCCGGAATCGGCTTGTTCGAAAAGGATGGTTCTACAAATTTTCTTGAGGCTAATGCGAGAGCGCTTCGCAACGAGATACGCAAAGCAAGAAACCTTACTCCCGGAATAATCGGTGTTAACATTATGGTTGCATTGTCTAACTTTGCAGAATTAGTTAAGGCATCTGTCGATGAAGGCATAGATGCTATTTTTGCAGGCGCAGGATTGCCCCTTGATTTACCAAGTCTTGTCGACAAGTCTTCAAAGACTAAATTGATTCCGATTATTTCATCAGCAAGAGCAGCACGGGCAATCATCAGAAAA
>JANYKE010000114.1 GCA_025361685.1 Eubacteriales bacterium
TTTTTACATCCAACAACATGTTGTCTGTTTGTGTTTAAACAAAAAAGTTTATAGCAAGCGGGACAGTTCTGCTTTTTGACAATTTAATTTTAAACAAGGTTTTTGGGAGAAGGGTTTTGTGGTATCATATGCGTAGAAAAGAAATAATTATTGCTTGAGGTTTGTGGGATTATAAGTGACAAGCGAAATGAAAAGAGGCGAGCGGGATGACGACTGAGGAGAGGTTCGATAAGTTTTCGGAGATGATTAGGGAGCGGAATAAGGTTATGAATCTGACTTCGATTGTTGATGTGCACGAGATTGAGGTTAAGCATTTTGAGGACTCGTTGTCGATTGTCCCGATTATAGATAAGTACAGCGGCAAGGGTGAGAGGACGAGTGTTAGGGTTATTGATATTGGCACGGGTGCAGGGTTTCCGGGTATACCGGTCAAGATTGTGTGCGAGGATTTAGAAGTGACGCTGATGGACTCCGTCGGAAAAAAGGTTGACTTTGTCAACGACGTGATCCGGGAGCTGAAGCTGGACAAGGCTGTTGCGATTCACGGACGCGCGGAAGATTATGCACACAAAACAGAATTTCGTGAGGTCTATGACATAGCAACTGCGCGAGCGGTCGCCGCCCTCCCCGTCCTCTGTGAATACTGTCTCCCATTTTTAAAGGTCGGCGGCATATTCATCGCAATGAAAGGCGGCGAATCCGAAGACATCGGGTCAGCCCAAAAAGCCCTCGAAATATTAGGAGGCGAAGTCATCGATGAGATCAGGTTTGAGTTGGGCGAAGATAAGTTCAAACGCAGGATAATAGTGGTAAAAAAAGTTAAAACAACCCTGGCAAAATATCCAAGAAAAGCAGGCAAACCGGCACAAAACCCGCTCTAATCAGTCTCCTCTTTTCCTTGACTTTAGGCGCAAAAAAAGGTAAAATAATAACAGTCAACTTTGACACGAAAGGAAAGAATATTTAATGCCTAAAGATAAGAATGGTTTTGAAGGTGAAGACAGAGATATTTCGTTTGAGAACCAAAGGATTATACCTATAGAAATAGAAGCCGAAATGAAGAAGTCTTTTATTGACTATGCGATGAGCGTCATAATTGAGCGCGCGCTTCCCGATGTTCGCGACGGATTAAAGCCCGTTCACAGAAGAATTCTCTACTCCATGTACACGCAGGGATTCACCCCTGACAAGTCATATCGCAAATGCGCAACAACCGTCGGCGACGTTCTCGGACGTTTTCATCCTCACGGTGACGCAGCAGTTTACGACAGCTTGGTTCGTATGGCTCAGGATTTTTCACTCCGCCATCCACTTGTAGAAGGACACGGTAACTTCGGTTCACGCGACGGCGATTCACCAGCCGCATATCGTTACACAGAAGCAAGACTCGACAAGATTTCCATGGAAATGTTAGCCGACATCAACAAAGATACAGTCGATTTTCGACCTAACTTTGACGACCACGAAATGGAGCCAAACGTTCTCCCTTCGCGATTCCCAAACCTACTTGTCAATGGCTCATCCGGCATAGCAGTCGGCATGGCAACCAACATACCGCCGCATAATTTGGGCGAAGTAATCGACGGCGTTATCGCAATAATTGACAACCCCGAAATCACGATTGATGAGCTCGGAGAAATAATCAAAGGACCTGACTTCCCAACCGCCGGCAACATCCTAGGCAGACAAGGAATCAGAGACGCATACAGAACCGGTAAGGGTCGCATTGTAATCAGATCAGAAGCCAACATCGAGGTTTCCGATTCAGGCAAACAAAGAATCATCGTTTCCGAATTGCCATATCAGGTTAACAAGGCAAGACTCATCGAAAAAATTGCTGAGCTTGTCAAGGATAAGAGGCTTGAAGGTATCTCTAATATCAACGACGAGTCGGACAGAAATGATCCGGTACGTATTGTTATTGACCTTAAGCGCGATTGCAATGCCAACGTTCTGTTGAACCAATTGTATAAGCACACTCAGCTGCAAGACAGTTTTTCCGCCAACATGATTGCAATAGTTTACAGCAAGGAAGGCAAATATGAGCCCAAAATGCTAAATTTGCGTGAGATTATCGACCATTATATTGAGCACCAAAAACGCGTTATCAAAAGGCGTACAAAATTCGATCTCGAAAAGGCCGAAGCGCAGGCGCACATTTTGGAAGGCTTGAAGATTGCGCTGGATAATCTTGACAGAGTTATAAAAATTATCAGAGAGTCCGGCAACGAAGCTGAAGCAAAAGCTAACTTAATGGAAGCATTTGCGCTTTCCGACAGACAAGCTCAAGCCATCGTTGATATGAGACTCGGTCGTCTTACCGGTCTTGAACGCGAAAAGCTCGAAAGCCAGTACAAGGAGCTGCTCGAAAAAATTGCTTATTTCCGAGGTGTCCTGGCCGATGAACATCTCGTATGCGATGTAATTAAACAGGAAATGACCGTTGTCAAAAATAAATTTGCCAATCCGCGCAGAAGCAAAATTGTTGCCGGCATCGGCGATATCGATATGGAAGATTTGATTGAAGAGGAAGACAACATCATCACACTGACACATTTTGGATACATCAAAAGACTGACAGTTGATACATACAGAAGCCAGAAGCGTGGCGGCAAAGGCGTGAGCGGACTCAGCACACGTGAAGAGGATTTTGTTGAGACATTGTTCGTGACCTCGACACACAGCTTCATCCTGTTCTTCACGACCAGGGGCAAGGTATTCCGACTGAAGGCGTACCAGATTCCGGAAGCGAGCAGGCATGCCAAGGGGACAGCCATCGTTAATTTGCTGGAACTAGAGGCAGACGAAAAAATCTCTGCGATTATTCCGGTCATGGAGCACGAGAAAGAAACTTATCTCATGATGTGTACACGTAACGGTATTGTCAAAAAGACTGCGCTCTCAAAATATGACAACATTCGTAAGGGCGGAATCGCTTCGATAGTATTGCGCGACGATGACGAGTTGATTCAAGTCAAGCAGACCGACGGAACCAAAGATGTGTTCATCGGAACATACAATGGTTTTTCTATCAGATTTAACGAGTCTGATGCAAGGCCTATCGGCCGCGTGTCTCAAGGTGTCAGAGGTATTGAGCTACGCAAGAGCGACCGCGTTATCGGTATGGAAATCGTTGAACCCGAGACAAAACTTCTTGTTGTTACCGAAAATGGTTTCGGCAAGCGTACAGAGATAGATGAGTACAGAGTTCAGACGCGTGGAGGCAAGGGTGTGCTCACTTACAGAGTCACTGATAAGACAGGTAATGTTGCCGGAATGAAGCTTGTTAACGACACGGATGACCTGATGATTATCAGCATTGACGGCACAATTATCCGTATGCATGTTGACGAGATTAGTGTTCTTGGACGCGCAACTCAAGGCGTTACACTTATGCGTGTTCGCGGCGAAGATAACATGGTTGTGAGTGTTGAAAATATTCCTCGTGAAGAAGATGACGATAGCGAGAATGATAGCGAGAACGATAATGTTAATGAAAACGATAATGAAAACGAAAATGATAGCAACATCGACAACGACAATAGCGGAGAAGGAGAAGTTTAAGATGAATTACATTAATAATGAGAAGGTCGAAGATCTAAAAATTGCTTATATCGGAGGCGGTTCGCGTGGCTGGGCGTGGGAGCTTATGGCTGACCTTGCGCTTGATGACCAACTTTCCGGTTCGGTATACTTGTATGATATAGATTTCGATGCAGCCATGGCAAATGAAATTATAGGTAACAAGCTTAAAGATAGATCGGACGTTGTTGGCAAATGGGATTACAAAGCTTCTAAGACTTTGCAAGAGGCTCTCACCGGTGCAGACTTTATTGTTATTTCAATACTGCCGGGAACATTTGACGAGATGGCTTCTGATGTTCACACTCCTGAAAAATACGGTATATACCAAGCGGTTGGCGACACAGTCGGACCGGGCGGAATTGTAAGAGCAATGCGTACAGTGCCGATGTATGTTGAGATTGCGGAAGCGATTAAAGCATTTGCACCTAAGGCGTGGGTAATAAATTATACGAATCCAATGACGGTTTGCACACGCACACTGTATAAAGTTTTCCCTGAAGTTAAAGCGTTCGGCTGCTGCCATGAAGTATTTGGCGATCAGAATCTTATGAGAGAAATGCTTGAGGATATGGAAGGAATCAAGGTTGAGCACAGAAACGAGATTCGCACTAACGTTCTTGGTGTTAATCATTTTACTTGGTTTGACAAGATGAGTTACAAAGGTATTGATCTATTCCCAATGTTTAAAGAGTTTGTTGATAAGTATAGTGAGACAGGTTATGAACAAAAAGAGACTGAGGCCGATGACCTTGGAGACTATTTTAGAAGCGGAAGAAGAGTTGGCTTTGATTTATATAAGCGTTATGGAATATTTGCGGCAAGCGGCGACAGACATGTTTCAGAATTTATGCCGCCTTGGTATCTAAAAGATCCCGAAACCGTGGAGGCCTGGGGATTTGCTTTGACGCCGGTATCATGGAGAAAGCACTGGCGCGAGGTTTTGATTGATAAGAGCAATAAGCTTGTTGCCGGCGAGACAGAATTTGAATTGAAGTCATCGGGCGAAGAAGGAGTTCTCCAGATGAAGGCTGTTCTTGGTCTTGGACACATGGTTACCAATCTCAATATTCCAAACAAGGGTCAGATTCCAAATCTTCCTTGGGATGCAGTTGTCGAGACTAACGCAGTTATCGAAAGAGATTTGGTTAGTCCTGTATATGCAGGAAATTTGCCCAATAATGTTAATGCACTTGTTCTAAAACATGTTATGACTCAGGAGATGATTGTCGAAGCGGGCATGACCAAGAATTTGAATCTCGCATTCAACGCATTTACCAATGACAATCTAGTAGCAATTGATATCAAAGACGCAGAAAAATTATTTGCGGAAATGACCAATAACACCAAAGCATATTTGGACGGCTGGGGAATATAATTAATATATTTTTTTGGAGGAACTGTTATGGAATATAATAAAGAGCGCGAAGAAAGATATCCGCATTCACCTTGCCTATGGGAAAGAGACGAAAGCGATGGAAGATTTTCAAAAGGATGGGGTTCGCATTTTAAAACCTCAGAATTATATTTTGCAGATGTTCACAAGCATATTACCTGTAAGGATATTTCAAATATTGAACCTTACGTAGATGCATATTTTAAAGCGTGGGATCATAAACGCATAAAACAGTTTGGCCTAATACTTCCGCCGACTGTTGCTCCTGACTCAAAAAAGGACGGTAATTTTGTCGGACTTGGAAGCTTCAAAACATTTGAGGAAAATCAGCCTTATCTTGAATTTGCCAAAGGGCGTAAAGATATTACACCGATGATTTGGCCGCATTATGAAAATCCAAATCTGGATTTTGTTAAGAAGTCAATTGAAAACGGTGCTAAGGGTGTTAAACTGCACAATGCTCACATTCTTATGGAGGGCGGCAATCGTAAGGAATGGTTCAGCGACGAATGGGATAAGGTATTTTCATATTTGGACGATAACAAGATTCCGATTTTGTTCCATGTAACGCAGCGACTGACGCCAAACCTTTACGGACTTGGCGGCAGAAATTCTTATTGGAAGCAGGCTTGGGAAAAAGGCGTGACATTTACGAATCAAGATTTGATGGATGATTATATTGAACTCATTGAGAAATATCCGAACATTCCCTTTATCGGCGCGCATCAGCTGCACCTTGGTTGGGACAAGCTTGCAGATTATTTTGACAAGTATCCAAATTTCAATGTTGACACAAGCGTTGGCTGCACAGTTCTGCACAGTGACAGAATGTACGAAGATGACATCAATGAGCTGCGCGCAATTTTTATTAAGTACCACGACAGAATTTTATTTGGGACAGACGAATGCATCAACGATAAGGAGCCTATTGACAGCGTTCCAAGCGCATACCACACAGATTGGGAAGATCAGCACATTAGATTTATGCGTCAACTCGATTTGCCATTTGATGAATTGCAAAATATTGCACATGGCAATTTTAACCGACTGTTTGGCGTTGAAAAATTACTTGTGGGCGTGGAATAAACTGAGTAAATGTAGCAAGCGAAGCAAATGTAAATACTTTTGAGAGCAGGCGTATAGATGGAGAAGTTTGTCGTAAAGGGTGGCAACAAATTAAATGGCACGATAGACATCAGCGGTTCGAAAAATTCTGCTGTTGCGCTTATTCCGGCATCAATTTTGATTGACGGCGAATGCACCATTGAAAATGTTCCGAACATCAAGGATGTTGTAGTCCTTCAAAATATTTTGCACCAGATTGGTGTGGAGATGGAGTTCACATCTCCCGGCGCAGTGAGAATTGATTCGAGAAATATTAATACTCACATTGCGGACTCAGAGACGGTACAAGAAATGCGCGCATCATATTATTTGATGGGCGCTTTATTAGGTCGATTTGGCAAAGCTACTATTCCATTTCCGGGCGGGTGCAACTTTGGGTCAAGACCTATAGACCAGCATCTAAAGGGGTTTGAGGCGATGGGGGCCAAGTACGAAATAATTGAGGATGCGATGATAGAACTGACGACCGACGGCGGCCTTGTTGGCGCGTCTATTTTTCTGGACGTGGTTAGCGTTGGTGCGACGATTAATATTATGCTCGCGGCTGTGACTGCCAAGGGTACGACGACCATCGAGAATGCAGCCAAAGAACCACATATCGTTGACCTCGCTAACTTTCTAAACGCGATGGGCGCCAACATAACCGGAACCGGTACAGACGTAATCAAGATTAAAGGGGTCAAGAAACTAACAGGTGGACACACCTACTCAACCATACCTGACCAGATTGAAGCCGGAACCTACATGATTGCGGCCGCCGTAACCGAGGGCGACATAACCGTGGCAAAGGTTATACCTAAACACATGGAGTCCCTTTCACGAAAACTAATGGAGATGGGCATGGAGGTTATCGAAGACGAGGACAGCATTCGTGTAATCGGTAAACCGCTGGTTAAAACAACTAATATTAAGACACTTCCCTATCCCGGATTTCCGACTGACCTGCATCCGCAGATGACAGTTCTTATGGGCAAGGCAAAAGGCACGAGCAGAATCAGAGAAGAAATTTGGGAAGAGAGATTTCAATACGCTGATCAGCTCAGAAAAATGGGAGCAAATATTATGACCGAGGCGAAGATGGCTTTTATCCAAGGACCATGGAAATTGCTTGGCGCGCCGGTTAAAGCGACCGACCTTCGCGCCGGAATTACAATGGTGCTTGCGGGTTTGATGGCCGGCGGAACAACTACAATTTCTAACATCGAATATATTGACCGAGGTTATGAGGATTTGATTGGCAAGCTGACCGGAGTCGGTGCTAATATTAAAAGAATTAGTACAAACGGCAAATCATGATTACAATAAAAAGCCTATATAGCGGCAGCAGCGGCAACGCTGTACTGATTAAAAACGGAAGCACATCGCTCCTCGTTGATGCAGGGCTTAGCGGCATTACAATATTAAGTGCACTTAAAGAAATTGGTGAGGATCCGAAGAGCATTGCTGCGATTTTGATTACGCACGAGCACTCTGACCATATTCAAGGTGCCGGAATAATGTCGCGTAAGTTAGATATTCCGGTTTATGCAAACGCTAAAACCTGGGATGCAATGAGTTATACGCTTGGAAATGTTGCGCTAAAAAATATTAAAACATTTAAGACGGGCAAGGATTTTGAAATCGAGAGCATCGGGATAAAACCATTTAAGACACCGCACGATGCAGTAGAATCTGTTGGATACAGTTTCTTTGCTGATGGTGAAAAGGTTACAATGGCGACGGATCTCGGACATGTGTTCGATGGATTTTTTGATGAGATTAGAGACTGCAATACTGTTTTGATTGAGGCAAATCACGATGTAGAAATGCTTCGGACGGGACCATACCCCTGGCCGCTTAAGAAAAGGGTTATGAGCGAGGTTGGGCATTTGTCAAACGAATGTGCCGGTGAGGTTGTGCTGCATGCGGCTCAGAACGGATGCGAAAATTTTCTGCTCGGTCATCTCAGCCGGGACAATAATTTTCCCGAACTCGCGCACCTCACAGTCTGCAACGCACTTCGCGAAAACGGAGTTGATCCGGATAAAGATTTGAACATTAGTGTTCTTAAACGCTATATGAGGTAAAGGATGAAAATCTATATTCTTGCAGTCGGAACAATTAAAGACAAATTTTTTAAAGACGGGATTGCTGAGTACGAAAAGCGCCTGTCCCGTTTTTGTA
>JANYKE010000135.1 GCA_025361685.1 Eubacteriales bacterium
ATTTGCCGAACGCCGTCCCGACATTGAAATCTATTTGAGTCTGCATCACGAAAATCCCGACTTGAAACTTGTCGAAAAAGCATTTGAATACGGTGCAAAAGGAATCAAGCTTCACAATTCTCATTCCATGAAGGAAAACAATACTTACAAGGTGTGGCTTTCGGATGATTGGGATAAAATTTTTGTGTTTGCCAACGAGAATAAAATCCCGATTCTTTTTCACGTGAATCACCTAAATCTTGTTGATGACTACATCGGTCTTGTGGAAAAATATCAGGACATTCCATTTATTGGTGCAAATCAGCTGCATTTGGGCTGGAAAAGTCTGTGCGAATATTTTGAGCGATACCCAAACTTTTATGTTGATACAAGCGTGGGCTGCACAGCTTCGAAGAACGACACGATGCACGAAGATGACATGAACGATCTGCGAAAAATTTTTATCAAACATCACGATAGAATTTTGTTTGGAACAGACGAAGGCATCAACGATTACGAGCCGATTGAAAAAGTCCCGACCTCCAATCACACGGAATGGGAAGAGCAGCACATAAGATTTATCCGCCAACTCAGCCTGCCAAAGCAAGCCCTCGACGACATCTCGCACATGAACTTCAACCGCCTCTTTAGTTGTAAAGAATTTTAGCATTGCAGCAGGGGACGGTTCCTTGCTACATAATTCAATTGCCTAATCCTTTATTCTATTGCACCATTTGCTCTGTTTTTGATGCAATAGAAATTTGTTTTTTGTCAAGCTCACTCATAAAACCCTTGCCAATTGCATCATTTAGCGCTATAATAAGGCAATTGAACAAATAAATGAGCAATTGGAGGGCATGAATATGCGTGAATTTGATTTTTTCCACTATGGTGAAACATTGCTGACCCCAAGCATTGTCAACTTACTTTCTTCTATTCATGAATACAAAGGAAAACAGGTTATGTTTATCGAAGCAAAGCGTGATATATTATCGAGCCTGCTTGAGATTGCAAAAATACAAAGTACCGAAGCATCAAACAAAATTGAAGGCATCATCGCAACTGATATACGCATGAAGAAACTTGTGAAGGATAACGCAAAGCCAAGGAATCGTAGCGAAAAAGAAATCGCAGGATACAGAGATGTCCTTGCAACCATACACGAAAATTTTGATTATATTAATCCTCGTCCAAATTTAATTCTACAGCTTCACAGAGATTTATATGCATACAGTGGATCTTCAATCGGCGGCCGATTTAAAAATTCTGATAATCAAATTGAAGAAAGAGATGCACAAGGGAATCGCACTATACGTTTTCAACCACTATCCGCATTTGAAACTCCGGAAGCCATGGATAGATTATGTGATGCATTTTTAAAGGCAATAGATCAAGGTGAACTGGATCCGCTGATTCTAATTCCTGTTTTCATTCTTGATTTTCTTTGCATTCATCCATTTAACGATGGCAATGGGAGAATGAGCCGGTTGCTAAGCTTGCTATTACTTTATCGTGAGGGATATATAGTCGGTAAATATATTAGTATTGAAATGCTTATTGAAAAAACAAAAAGCAGTTATTACGATGTTTTAAAAGAAAGTTCAACAAATTGGATAGATGGAAAAAATAACTATATGCCATTCGTTGAATATTATCTTGGTATTATATTGAATGCCTACAAAGAATTTTCAACAAGAGTAGATTATTTAACCGTAAAAAATATATCGGCAATAGATAGAATAAAGACAATTCTTGAAAGAAATATTGGAAAAATGACAAAGAAAGAATTGGCTAATATATGTCCCGATATTAGTGAAAGTACAATCGAAAAAGCCCTCAATGAACTTGTTAAAAATGGTTCTATAACAAAAATCGGTGACAAAAGATACACAAGTTATATTTTCAAGCAATGATTATGTAACAAGGAACCGTCCCCTGTTTCATTTTTCTTGATATTGGGAAAGTGTTATTGTATAATGCTTTTGTAATCGGAAGGAGCATTCATATGAGAATTGTTGTACTGGCCGGCGGACTTAGCAACGAGCGAGATGTGTCGCTGGTCTCGGGAAGTTTAATTGCAAATGCATTGATTGAGAATGGTCACGAGGTTGTTCTCGTTGATTTATATATGGGGATAGAGGCGTGTGCTGATTGGTCACAAGTGTTTGTCAAGAAAGAGGACAATAAGCTGTACGAGTTTACTGTGCCCGAGCGGGAACCGGATTTGGATAAGATAAAGATAGAGAGTGGTTTGGGTGAGGCATTGATAGGCCCGAATGTTTTAGAGATATGCAAATATGCGGACAAAGTTTTTGTCGGGCTTCACGGTTCGATAGGTGAGAACGGCCAGATTCAGGCAATATTTGATGCTATGGGTATCGAATACACCGGCTCAGGTTATGTGGGCAGTCTGCTCGCGATGGACAAGGACATTTCAAAACAACTTATGGTCGCGGCCGGAGTACAGACACCAACATGGCATCTGGTTAATTTCGAGACAGAGGCCTTGGTCGAGTTCGAAGAATTCAATCTTCCATGCATAATCAAACCTTGCAGCAATGGTTCGAGTATAGGCGTGTCTATCGTAAACAGCTTAGATGAATTTGGTGATGCGCTAAATTTCGCCGCCAAATACGAGGATAATATTTTAGTTGAAAAAATGATTATAGGTCGCGAATTTTCAGTAGGAGTTCTCGGCGGGCGCGCTCTCCCTGCAATCGAAATTATTCTAAAAGAAGGATTCTATGATTACAAGAATAAATACCAAATAGGAGCAACGATCGAGGTTTGTCCTGCGGAAATTGATGAAGAGATATCTGATAAATTACAAGCCACAGCGCTGCTCACACACAAAGCCCTCCGCCTCGGATTTTATTCGCGGGTTGATTTTATAGTTGACAAAGACGGCGAGATATTCTGCTTAGAAGCCAACACTTTGCCCGGCATGACACCGACAAGTTTATTGCCGCAAGAAGCAGCAAGCGTTGGCATTTCATACAATCAATTGTGTGAAGCTATTTGCAATGAGGAAGTGCAGAGATGAAAAATTTTTTGTTAAGCGAAATATGTAAAGCAGTAGGTGGCGATATAGCCAAGCCTTTCGAAGATAAACATATTACAAACATTAATACTGACACACGCACACTCCAACGCGGCGATTTATTTTTGGCGATTTCAGGGGAGAATTTTGAAGGAGAGGATTTTATTGATATTGCAGCCGAAAAAAGCGCGGCCGCTGTAATAACATCAACAGAAAATGCCGGCATATCTATACCGGTAATTAAAGTTGACGACACGCAAAAGGCATTGATCGATTTGGCAGCATACTATCGTGAGCGGTTTAATTTTCCGGTGATAGCGGTTACAGGCAGCGTCGGCAAGACCTCGACGAAAGATATGCTCACCTGCATCTTATCTCAAAAGTTTAACACATTTTCCTCATCTAAAAATTATAACAATCACATCGGTTTACCAAAATCGATTTTGGGATTAAGCGAGGAACATCAAGCCGCAGTATTCGAAATGGGAATGAACCATGTCGGAGAAATTGATTTACTGACTCGCACAGCAAAACCTACAATCGCAATAATTACAAATATCGGCAAGGCACACATCGGATACCTTGGAACACAAGAAAATATTTTCAAAGCCAAAATGGAAATAGTCAACGGACTTGCAAAAGACGGTTTTCTAATTTTAAATGGTGACGACGCCTATTTACGTAAGGCTGCAGACCTTGGACTTTCACAGGAAATTTTATTTGTTGGCACAAAGGACAAAGGCAGGTGTTATTTGTTTGCAGAAAATATTGCGGCCGGCGACAGCGACATAAGTTTTGACATCATTTTCAACAACGAGAAAACTGAAATTAAAATTCCCGTTATGGGAGTTCACAATGTTGGTAACGCACTCCTGGGAATTGCATGCGCGCTCAAGCTGGGAATGAAGGCCGAGGAAATTGCCAAAGCATTGAGAAACTTTGTGTCTTCGGAAATGAGAAATGAAATCGAATATGTCGGCGGTGTAAAAATAATCAAAGACTATTACAATGCAAATCCGGAAGCCGTAGAAGCTGCAATTAAAACACTAACGCAATCAGATTCAAAAAGGATAGCAATCCTCGGTGAAATGGGAGAGCTTGGCGACCATGCAGCAGAAGAGCATAAGAAAATTGGGCAAATTTGTAGAGAATCAAAGATTGACTTCACATTTTTTGTCGGCGAGAGCAGCGAAGCTTTCGCAGAAGGACTGGGTGAACAAGGAATTGTTGTCAAAACTAAACCGAAATTGTTTGCGGCACTTAAAAAATATTTGGACGAAGGAAACATAAAAGAAGGAGACACGTTACTCATCAAAGGTTCGCGCAGCATGAAAATGGAAGAGGTTTTTGATTATCTGAAAGAACGCCTCGCTTGAAAAAAAGGGGCACTTATGGTATAAATAAGGTCGCACTAAATATTTTCGAGAGGAATTTTGTATAGTATGTCAGGACATTCAAAATGGTCAAAGATAAAAAGAAAAAAGGGCGAAACCGATAGCAAGAGGGCTAATGTGTTTACCAAGATTGGCAGAGAAATTGCTGTCGTTGTTAAAGCGGGCGGCTCCGACCCTGAAATCAATTCAAAGCTGAAGGATGTAATTGCCAAGGCGCGCTCGGTTAATATGCCGGGGGACAATGTTGCCAGATGCATAAGTAAAGCAGCCGGTGCCGATGAAGGAGCCACCTATGAAGAGATGACATACGAGGGTTATGGTCCCTCAGGCGTTGCAATGGTTGTTGAAGCGCTGACCGATAACAAGAACAGATCAGCCGCTGATATAAGACACTTTTTCGACAAGTTTGGAGGCAACCTCGGAACAACAGGCTGCGTCTCGTTTATATTTGACAAAAAAGGAATGATTCTTGTCGCAGATGACAAAGGCCTTGACGAAGACCAGGTTATGATGGATGCACTCGACGCCGGTGCCGAAGATTTCAGTCACGAGGAAGGCTACTTTGAAATAATCACGGATCCCGCAAGTTTTTCAAAAGTTCGCACCGAGCTCGAGGCGAAAAAATATGTTCTCGAATCAGCAGAAATCACAATGATTCCGTCAACCTACACAAAACTGACTGATGAAAAAGATATTGAACAAATGGAAAAATTAATAGAACATCTTGAGGAGCACGACGATGTTCAAAATGTCTATCACAATTGGGAGGAAGAATGATGCAGGAAAACACTTCCGTGTTAACAAGAAAATTTCGAATTGCGGTCACGTCACTTGTTCCATTAATAGCAGATGACGAAAGGGAAGCTGACCTGTGGTAAGGATGAAAAGCTGAAGAGCAAAAAAATAATCGACCAACTTTTTAAAGAGGGTAAATC
>JANYKE010000137.1 GCA_025361685.1 Eubacteriales bacterium
GTTGCATTACAAAACAAATACATGAAAATTTGCGAAGAACAAGCCGCAACTTTCAACAGAATAAAAACTATACTTCATGCTTTTGGTATTGCTGAATCTGATGTAACCGATGTCACGGATGAGGATATTGATAAATATAAAACGATTGTCGGTTCAATGTCTGATACTCGCGCAGCTTATGATAAGGCTATTGCCAACATGGCTGAGCTGGAAGTCAAGTTGTCGGAGCTAAAAAGCAGAGTCTGCGTGCTTGCTAAAATTGAAAAATTTGACTCCGCTAAAATTGCTTCTGCGCAACGATTACTCATCGAAGAAATTGCCAAGTTAAGTGAAATGCTAATAATCTCCAAGAATAAACTCCAGGCTGTTTTGAGCAATTTTCAAAATGAAAATTATCTTGATGTTCAACGATTGGCCGGTAGAATTCTCGAAGGCGAATCATTAAATCTCGAATATATTGATGAGGTAGGTCGTTCGCTTGCGGAAAAGGAATCTGAAGCAATTGAAGAGGTTAAGGTCCGCGATGAAACACTTGCATTGCTAAGACAAGAAGAAGTTTTGCTTTCGAAAACTTTCAATGAAGAAGCATACCTCAAGAGCAGAAAAGATTTTCTTGGCAACAGTGTTTTTGCAGTTAACGTTGCAAAAAATATTTTATCTGAAACTTCAAAAACAATGGAAGAAAAATACTCGCCACTAATGAGTGAAGATATGACTTTAGACCAAATGTACATCGCAATGAGAATTGCCAAATCTGACACTCAGGATTTACCGCTTATCATTGACGAAGTATTTGCTCAATACAAACCTAACAGTGTGAATGACACTCTTAAATATTTCAGCAAGAATTGCAAGAATCGCCAGATAATATACTTCTCAGCCGAGGACAGTCACCTACCGTTGGCCAAAAAAATTTTTACCGGCAGCTTCAATCAAATCAAACTATAACTTAGACAAAGTATAAATCTTTTGATGGATACTCGGGCGTACAGGTGCTGTTGATGCCCAGTTTAGCCATTGCACCTTCATCAGCCTTTGAAATTATATGTGAAGAGTGAGCCTCGCATCCCCTTAGCATTTGAAGCTTTTGCAGTCCCGCTTCAGCCATAGGATTGGTAACCGCACATATGCTAAGAGCAATCAAAACATCTTCAAGATTTAACAGAGGATTCTTCATACACAGGATTTTGCTTTTCATAGTCAGTATTGGTTCAAGCACTATCGGGGAAATAAGATGTATTTCATCTGATATCTCTGCCAACTCTTTAATGGAATTCAGTACAAGGCTTGAAGCTGCCGTCAACAGACCGGTGGCTTTTCCCGTAATAATTTTACCGTTGTCAAGAATCATTGCCATAGCCGGACAGCCATTTTTCGAAGACTTTGAGAGTGCCGGCCCAACTGCCAATCCGTATTTCGGAGTGATGTCGAGCTGATTCATTATAATCTCAAGTTTTTCAACAGAAGTATTTGCAACGCGCCCTTCTTTATAATCGCACCAAGTCTTAAAATACCTTCTTACAACCTCTTGCTTGGCGGCTTCCCTCACGATTTCATCATCCGTTATGCAATAGCCTGCCATGTTGACTCCCATATCTGTCGGCGATTGGTAAACATCATTGTTGCCCGTTATCTTGGTTAGCATAGTCTTAACAAGCGGAAATACCTCGATGTCTCTGTTATAATTGACTGCGGTTTTGCCGTATGTCTCAAGGTGAAACGGATCGATAACATTGATGTCGTGCAAGTCTGCAGTTGCAGCTTCATATGCAAGATTAACCGGATGCTTAAGTGGAATATTCCATATCGGAAATGTTTCAAATTTTGCATAGCCAGCTTTTTTTCCTTGTCTATACTCGTGGTATAGTTGTGAGAGACAAGTTGCCAGCTTACCGCTTCCGGGACCCGGAGCAGTTATTACAACGAGCGGTTTTGTCGTTTCAATATATGGGTTAGAACCATAGCCTTCATCACTTACTATTAGGTCAATATCAATCGGGTACCCTTTTATAGGCTTATGAACATAGACTTTTTCGCCTCGCATTTCAAGTTTGTTCTTGAACATGTCGGCTGACTTTTGATCAGTATACTGTGTTATAACAATACTGCTGATGTAAAGCCCCATCCCTCTCATATTGTCAAGCAATCTCAGGACATCCATATCATATGTGATTCCAAGATCGGCTCGAATTTTGTTTCTCTCAATATCTGCTGCCTTGATGCAAATAATTATTTCAGTTTTGTCTTTCAGTTCCTCAAGCAATAGAATTTTCCCATTGACGTTAAATCCCGGCAGAACACGCGCCGCATGATAATCATCAAACAACTTGCCTCCAAATTCAAGATATAGCTTATCGTTAAATTGTTCCACGCGCTTAAGAATCTGCTCAGTCTGCTTCTTGATATACTTTGCATTATCAAATCCGATTTTCATTTTTGATTTTCCTCTCCATATATTTTACGCTCAACCTTGTTCCATGAGTGCTTGTATTTTTTATATCTGATCATCGCGTAAATTCTTATTAAATTGTATGCCTGACGGTATATAAGCGGCTCGGCAATCGAATAGAACATCAATTTCAGCACAATATGGAATGGCGTCTTGACATTCAAAATATATTTTTCAACATTCAAAGCCGAAACAGTAACTGAAAAAGCATAGACCAAAATTGTAATTGAGAAGAATATAAACATCCAAGGGTTAAACAGTCCGAATATAATTGCCAAGAAAATGAGTACGTATCCGGTAACTTCTATGACTGCGGACAATAATTCGAATAAAGTATAATATGCTATTCCAAGCATCGATACCTGTTTATATTTCGGATTGAATAAAGTTCCTTTGTGTATGCTCAGGCATTGCATCAGCCCGACATGCCATCTAATTCTCTGCTTTGCAAAATCTTTCATCGTGGTTGGGACTTGTGTAAAAGTATATGCATCAATAACGTAATCTATCCGGTAATCTTCTTTCATATCTAAGCAGTGAGTATTGAGCCTCATTACAAGCTCCATATCCTCGCCGATTGTATCGGTGCGATACCCGCCGACTTCAAGAACCTTACTCTTCTTGAACATGCCGAATGCTCCCGAAATAATCAGGTTAGCATTGATGATGTTCCATGCCGTTCGCGCGATTAAAAAGACTCTCAAGTATTCGAAAGTTTGGTATATTAAAAAATATCCTTTGGGGTACTTGTATTCTTCAATCTCACCATCTTTAACTTTTAGATTATTGGAAATGCGGATATTCCCGCCGGCAGCAACAGTTCTTCTGTCCATAAGGAATGGCTTAACCAATTTATCAATGGCATCCCGCTTCAATATGCAATCAGCATCCATTGCCACAAACAGAGGATATCTGCTTGCATTTATTCCTGCGTTCAGAGCATCAGCCTTTCCGCCATTGGTTTTGTCAATTAATGTAATCGGCACATCATTGTAATTTCCTTCATAGACGTCTCTGATTTCCTGAACCTTTATTGCTTCTACGAAAACTCTGTGAGTCTTTACGAGACTAAAATTCTTCAGAACTTCTTCAACAGTATTATCTGTTGACCCATCATTGATAACAATTATCTCGTATCTCTCATAATCAAGAATAGACAATGACTTGATAGATTCCACAATTACCATTGCTTCATTATATGCCGGTACAATAATGGAAACAGGAATGTATCTAGTCGAAAATTTTTCAACAAGACTTTCCATCTCACGTCTCTCTTTATTCTTTCTGGAAATAACAACCGTTGCCGACAAAGTTGACACGCAGAAAATAGTCAGAATGCAGATGGTGTAGAATATTATTACATTATTGAAAATTATTACAACATTAGCCCAATCCAAATTATGCCTCCTCCTTATTTTCTTGCTCTTCTATGTGTTCTTGCTCTTCTATGTGCTCTTGCTCTTCCACATGCTTTCCGCGCAGCTCGTCCTTATTGTATCCCATTTTAATCGACGTTCTCGCGCTGTTGTACCTTACGTACCAGTTCTCGCTGCTGATTCCCTTAAGCAAAATATCCTTAACCTTAAGATTGTCAAAATTCTTCAGACATTTTATCGCCTGACTTTTTATCTTGTCCTCATTATTATCGACTAAACCAATTATCAAATTTCCTGACTCATCATACGGTATCGCTTCAAAATATCTAAGCACAACAACTGTCAGATCATCATTCTGCATTTTCTGTGCAAGTGTGCAGTTCATTGAATTTTCGCATGCCTCAATTGCCTTTTCAAGTATGGAAAACATCTTCTTGGCAACGCTGTCATTTTTGCATTCTCTGAAATAGGTTATCGCAATTATAACTTGACTGAGATTTGCACTGTCCAGCATTTCCTCCTGCCACGCCTCAATTAATTTTTTTTCGCCTTCAAACATGAATAAAAGATACATACACAATCTCTCATCAATAATTTCCCTTGTGCCGGAAAATAAAAGATTTACTGTGCGACGCAGTCCGTCGTAATCTCCACATTTCGCATAAGCAAGTGCCAGGTAGTAAACATAATATACATTCTTAAGCCGTTCGGCCTTCTTCTCATATCTCATCAACTCGTCTGATGAGGAAGAATCGCGCAGTACACCTAGCATTACCAAAACATTTATATCCCCAAATATTTTTTTGCGTCGAATAACATCTTTGCACATTTTCGCGTTTGTTAAATAGTTAAGCACATTTTGTCTGCTCTGCCATAAGTCTTCACCTGCATGAATTCTCTTGGTCAATTTGTTGACATGTTCAACAGCATCGGTAATCCATAAATTAGTTAGATACTTGTCACTCTTTTTTTCTACTTCTTTTAAAACAGTTCTTGTCTCGCCGGAAAGTCTTCTATATGAAGCCCTTGAAAGATTTGTCATGCTTTCCAATTCGCGCAAAGCATTTTTTATTTGTTCGTCAAATTCTTCGGACTTTTCTTTTTCCATAAATTCCTTGCGGCGTTCGGTATATATTTCAAATCTTGAATACACCTGCACACATGTCATGAGATACAAATAC
>JANYKE010000148.1 GCA_025361685.1 Eubacteriales bacterium
TCTCCCTAACGGTTATGAGACCAGAATCGGAGAGCGCGGGGTCAAGCTATCCGGTGGTCAGAAACAAAGGTTGTGCATTGCCCGAGCCATTCTTCGAGACACTCCTATTCTCATCCTCGACGAGGCCACTGCATCAGTAGACGTTGAAACTGAACGCGAGATACAGCAGGCTATACATGACCTGATAGGAACCCGCACCATAATCGTAATCGCGCATCGCCTCTCAACCGTCAAGCGCGCAAACAATATTTTGGTCATCAAAGATGGCAGCATCCACGAATCCGGAACACATGAAGAACTTATCGCACAGAACGGCCTGTATACCGACCTGTGCAAAATTCAATTCTCCGATCTCGAAACCGAATAAATTGTAATCCCCAAAAATGGATCAATCAATTTTGAGGATGTGTTGGTGCAATATAATCAAGTAACATGATCATTATCTTGCTGACTTCGGCTCTCGTAATATCAGCTCTTGGTTTGAACTCAAAGCCTCCTATGCCATTATCATATCCGTTAATTATCTTGGCATTCACAAAGAATGCTACCGCCGGCTTTGCATAATCCGCTATTGTCGCTGCATCTGTAAATGATGATACGACTTCTGTTGCTGTTGCATCATCTGAAGTGCTACTGCCTGATACTTAACCAGTGCTCTTGAAAACATTGTCGCTGCATCTTGTCTTGATATGTTCAGTCCGGCACCGTAAGTTCCATCGCCCATTCCGTTTGCGAGTCCTTCATTCTGAAGTGATCCAACATATGTTGTATACCATGCCCCCACAGGACAATCTGTGAATGTCGATGTTGCCAAAGGATTATACGCATTAAACAAACCTGTAATAATCTTGGCAAATTCCTTACGCAGCATTGGATTATCCGATCTGAACTCATATACTTGCGGTAAGTCAGGATAGCCACCTACAAGACCTCTAGCTGCAAGTTCATTGATGTAGGAAGCCGCCCAAGTCCGGCTATGTCAGAAAATGATATGAGCGGGGTTGGGGTCGGTGTCGGGGTTGGTGTTGGTGTTGCTACAGGAGTCGGGCTAGCAATCGGTGTTGGTGTTGGTACAGGAGTTTCGGTAACAACCGGTGCGTCTCCCGATTCGTAACATCCTAGGTCAGGAGCAGCTCCGTTCCAAGCCATGTCAACATAATCACCCGAAGAAAATGTTACAGGTTTGTCAACAGTAAGAACAGTTGTGGCTGTGTCTGCATCGCTATAATTTATTGATAGAATTTTCACCTTCTGATTAGGGTTGCCGACAAATATTGTATCCCGGTCTACAACTCCATAACCGTCGCAGAACATAAATCTGTCATCAATCGGAACTTGAGTTGTGGCTGTACCCGATGCAACAGTGCTTGCATAATGTGCTCCCGCATCAATCGCAGGTGAACCAGCTTTCAAAGAAAACATAGGCGTGAAATCATATCCATTATTTGGCGCATAATTAAATTGCGGATTAACTTCAAAATTATTGTAAAAAGCATACGAGTAATCAGTCTGTAAAGTAGTCAATGATTTAACCCACTCTTCTCCTGCCAGTCCTTCCTGATGCGAAAGTTTATATCCCGGCTTGTCGCCAAAATAATCAGAAGCAAGAATTATATTGTTGTAATATTTTGAATCACTCATAAATCGTGGCCAAATATAACCTTTTGACCTAACAGTTTCAAAATTTAATTCATGCGTTCCTGGATTTCCCCATGCATTGTACTCTGTGTTATTAAACTTATTTGCAAATATAATATTGTTAAATACTTTGTTTCTGTCATTTTCAGTATTATCACGCTGGCTCACTCCGATTGCGCAGCCACCATTTTCAGTCATTGTATTATTGTAAACGCGATTATCGGAAACAGATTTATTACCGCCGTAAAAATTGAAATCTTATGCATGGTCGCCGACCTTATATCCTACTGACGAATTAAACGTGCTCTGATTTAATGCAATATTATTTGTAAAATCAAAACTGTTGTACACCTCAAATTCTGCCACTCTACAAGCGTTAGGTGTTGTTGTTCCGTATGGAATACTAGGCCTCTTTGTACCATTCATTCTCACGAACTTTTCTGTTCTCAAAGTCGAATTAGCAATATTGACATTGCTCACGTCGCCGTTGCATGTTCCTGCCAAAATTCCTGCAGATGTGTTTCCATAAATTGTAAAATCTGTCAAATCAATATTTTTAACTGTGGCCTCCCTGTAGGAGGATTGCTGATTGCGGCAAATAATCCTGTTAGAGCCCCCTTTGATATTGCGGATGTCGGATCCATTACAACTCCGGAAACAGAATAGTTGGTATCAGCATCTATTGCCCCGTCAATATTCCCTGTGAAGGTTACGATAGGTGTCCAAAAATGGGCACTCATATCAATGTCGGCAGCCAATTTATAATTGATGCCATTATGTGTTCTGCCAATCAGCCATGCCATGTTTTCCGCGGATGAAATTTGATAAGGACTGACACTCGTGCCCGCTCCGGTCGGGACCTGTGCGAAATCAACCCAACTGCCTGTAGCAGTGACTACATCAGCATTTACTAGCCCCGGCAATATTCCGATTGAAAATATTGCAGAAAAAATCATAAGAAATGATATTATCAGTGCTACACTAGTCTTACCCAATTTTTTTTGTTTTAAACATAATAAAAACACCTCCGAAAATTTGCCAATATGATAAATTAATTATATCATACGGAAAATATTAGGCAAGCAGTAAAGATTATCCGTTATTTATTCAAGGGAAAACGGGGTTTCTTGATATACGTAATAATTAAGCCAGTTCGAGAAAAACAAATTTGCATGGCCTCTCCACGTTACGATTGGTTCGTTGGCCGGATTATCATCTCTAAAATAATTATTTGGAACGTCAATGTTCAAACCTCTTTGAATATCTCTCTCGTATTCCAGCTTCAAAGTATCACTGTCATATTCCGAATGTCCCATCACAAATATTCTATCGCCGGTTTTTGTTGTAATGATATTCGGACCTGCCTCATCGGATTCGGCAAGAATAGTCAGCTCGTTATTGGCGAGGATATCTTCTTTGCTGACGTATGTATATCTAGAATGAGGCACATAAAATTCATCATCGAAACCTCTCAAAAGTTTAACATTATCTTCAACGACAGTATGTTTATAGACACCGAATAATTTGTTATCGAGTGGCTTTTTCTCAATGCCATAATAGTGATAAAGAGCAGCCTGTGC
>JANYKE010000161.1 GCA_025361685.1 Eubacteriales bacterium
ATTCAATGCACATACTCCCGAATATGAATAATAAACATTCGTTAATTCAATCATATTATATCCTTCCCAAGTACAAAAATAAAAATATTATGCCAATATTGATTACGATAAAAATTAAGTCAGCAATAGTAAATTTGAAATTGTCGTGCACTTTATATTCGCCGGTGAATCCTCTGCATTCCATGGCACTATACATATCTTCTGACATTTCCTTTGACTCGATAAACATTGTTCCTGCGATGCCGGAAAGAGAAACGTACTTGCTTCTATATTTTCCAACAGCCCTTAGCTTCAGTGCATAGAGCATATTAAGTGTAAATTCGCCAAGCATAACAATGTATTTAATCGTAATGTCAAAAACAAAAATAAAAATGTCAGGGGTGAAAAATCTTTTTAAAGCACTTGTAACAGAACTCCATCTTGTCGAGTGTGAAAGTATGTTCACGGCAGTGATTGACGCAAAAACTTTTGACGTTATCATAACCGTGCTAAAACTATTTCCCCAAAACGCGGCCGGCAGCATAATCACAAATGTAAACAGACCCATTATAAAACTCACCCTCAAAATCTTTACGATATCTCTTGCCCTCATAAGGCTTAACATGGTAAGCAAATAAACATTTATAGCAGTAACAAATGTGAAGTTCATCGAAATCGATATTAAGGCCACAAGCAATAATGTGAATGCGACCTTGAACACTGCGTTCACATCGTATTTTGAATTTGGTGTTGTGTCTTGCGCCTTAATTTTTGAAATAATGTTCAGCAATGAGAGAATACTTTTATCAAGAAAATTATTCCGATCTGATTGCGGAAAATAATTTTCATCCTTTAGCAGCCATTCCGGCACATTGCTTCGTGTTGTTACTGAATTATTCAAGTTTTTTTCCAGCCTTATCTTTTTTGAAGGTGCTTATGACCTTGAATACAATTATCAATATCGCGACACCTGCAACTGCCGACAAAATATAAGCGGCAAAATCGGGCAGCCCTTTTATCGAATAATCAGACATAACAGACTCAAAACTAAAACTGTTTTGCACTCCTTCTATTTTCCATTCCCCCCAGCCAGTACCCGTTGCAAAAAGTCCGAGCGGCGTTAAACAAATCAGTACAACAATCAAACCGTATACAGCCTTGCTCTTCTTCATTGTTCCCACGTAAATTGTTTCCGGCGAAACTTTTTTTATGAACATATAAATTGCTACTGTAAACAAAACCTCTATCACTCCCACGATAAGAAGGTGTGGAATTAACATTGCCGGCACCGAAACCGAAAGCGGATAAGGACTGTATAGCGGCTGCCCTCCTGCATTTGTAAACAGGAGTGGCTGCAGACCAAATTCTATTGCCGCACATAGGGCCGCGACATTTACCCCAATATACGAGCCCAATATTAATCCAATATACTCGCCTCTTTCTGACTTAACTCTGTCACTTATAAACTTGTAAATATAATATCCAAGAAATGGCAAGACAAACGCAATGTTAAAAGCATTTGCGCCAAACGCCAATACGCCACCGTCGCCAAAAAGCAACGCTTGTATGAGAAGTGATACAGTAATTGAAATACAAGCCGAAAAAGGACCAATCAGAATTGCAATCAATGTTCCGCCGACGGCATGGCCTGTGGTTCCGCCCGGCAGTGGAATATTGAACATCATAAGCAAAAACGAAACGGCAGCTCCGATACCAAGCAACGGCATTTTGGTTTTCGTCACTTCTTCCTTGACCTTTTTAACTGCTATTGACCAAACGGGAATCATCGCCGCGCCCATAACCGCACATGTTACAGGACTTAAATAATTATCAGGAATATGCATCTCAAACCACCTTTTCAAAAATTGTGCTCTTCTGCCTGTTTCCAAATGCGCTAATAAAATCCAACTCAACTTGTTCAATATTTTCATACGTCTTTTTAAGTCTCATCAGCTTTTTTATGAATAGCTTTTGTTTGTCCGGCAAACCTAATTCATCATACCATGCCATTCTCTTATGCTTTTCTTTTTCTGAAAATGTCGAATAAATCAAATAAAGAAAAAAATCTCCGAGATATGAAAAGTCCGTATCATAACAATAAATATTATTGTCTGCCCATCGTGCTAAGCCAAAGTCGATTAGAAAAACGTCTTCTTTCAAAACATTACTACTCTTTACAAAAAAAAATATTCCACGACTATTTGCCCCTTCATTGAAGGGTGAATCCCGCATACATAATCATACGTTCCCTCAGGCAAGCCGGTTGTGGGTACGACTTTTGTTTTTCCATTTTATCACTAAACGTCTGATTATACAAATCACTTCACTCTTTTCTCAATCTCAATTCCGCAAGGGTTACCTTCGCCTTCAAACAAAATATCTCCCGAATTTCTTGTCAATTTGACAGAAACAACTCCGTTCAGGCCTTCTTTTATGGTATGTTGCATTGCTCCA
>JANYKE010000165.1 GCA_025361685.1 Eubacteriales bacterium
TGATTTTCATAGTTTAGGAAATCGGGATAGTATGGATACACATGATATGATGCATACATTCCGGGAATAAACAAGTCGGTTTTCTGAATGTGTTCAACATCAAATCCGTCCATGGTATTTTTTTCTTCGGGCTCGTTCGGATGTTTGAGAGGATCTGATGTGGGCCAGTTCGAAAATGCAATCATTTTCTGGCTCTTATAAATTTCTGTTTCATGGCTTATGGCAAAGTCGCCGATGCTTGTGAGCATTGCTTCAAACGGAGTCGCCTCCGGAGTTGTGTATAAATATTTGCCCTGATATTGTGCTTTATCAGGATTATTTTTGTCTGTGCCTGTTACGGTCTCGCCGTCAAATTCTATTCCTGCCAGGTATGATATTACATATGAGCTGACATCGGTGCGATAGCTTCCTGATGCGTGACCTCTTCTTGCCTCAACCGTTGCGCTGCCGTGCACGGCATCAATTACATTTTTGACTTCTGTTTTGAAATCACTGTAACACGCGTCACTCCACATGTCGAGATTTTCTTGAATGAGAACCTCGTTGACATATGCCCCTTGTATAAGGTAGATGGGCGATTTGCTTAGGTTGTTATATTCTGAAAGAAGCTGATAAAAATCGGGTGTCTGCAATGTATATACTCTTATGATGTTGACGCCCATGGCTGAAATTTCATTGAACCAATTGAGGTATTCCTGTCTTGATATTGCAAGTTCACCCGGAGCATAGCCGGGTTTCCCCAAACCTAAATTGACTCCCATTAAGAAAGTCTCTTGTGCTCCGCCAGGAGTATTCATATATATTTTTTCTCCGTCAACCCAGCTGTTATATGAGATGCTAGCTCCTTCAACGTTGGCTTTCAGCAAACCACTGCTCCCTTTATAATAGCCGTATATGCTGAACAAAATTACTGCAACTATAACAACTGAGACACAAATTAACAAAAACTTTTTGATGGCCATCGCCTCCTAGAGAGATTATATCATATACTGCCCGGTTGTAAACGCTTGAAACAATCTATTTATAACCTATTTATAACTTGGAGGTGCCTCCGGAATCATAGTTATTATTTGTGAAATTGCCTTCGTGAAGCAGCGCGCCGTTTTCCATATAATACTTCCCATAACCGGAATAGCCACCGTTTGCAAAATTACCATCATACATCAGGGCGCCACTTTCGTAGTACTCCTTGCCTTGTCCGGAAAAATTGTCGTTGGCGAATTCGCCTTCATACATCAGCGCACCACTCTCAAAATAGTATTTGCCTTGACCCGATAACTGATCGCTTTCAAAATTACCTTCATATAGCAAGTTGCCTGACTCGTCATAGTATCTGCCTGCGCCCGACCACTCGCCACTTGCAAAATTACCGTCGTATTCCACTTCTCCGTTGGGATAATATTCTCTGCCTTTACCGGACCATTCACCGTTGACATAGTTACCTTCATATTTAATCTGACCACATCCTTGTGTCTCTTTGCCATGTCCTTTTTTAGGAGTGCTTCTATTCGGAATAATACAGCCGGTTGCCAACAGTAATGTTGAACACACCAACACCAGCACAATAATCTTTTTCGTGATAGCAAACCGGTGTCTATTTTCCATAGATGTATTTTACAATCCCCGCCACCCAAAGTCAATATGTAGCAGTTGTGTCAGGGGACGGTTCTTTGATCCATAAATTTTTATATGTGTGTTTGACTTTTACAATGGTGAATGTTATAACTTAATTACTTAACGAAAACTTAGGGAGGCGACTATTATGACAGATTCAACTCATGCAAATAAAACTGAGAGTGTTATTCCGACACCGCATATTGAAGCAGCAAAGGGTGATTTTGCGGATGTGGTTTTGATGCCGGGTGATCCGATGAGAGCAAAATTTATTGCAGATAATTTTTTAGATGATGCAAAACTTGTTACTGCGGTAAGAGGAATGTTTGGATATACAGGAACATATAAAGGTGTTAGCGTTTCAGTCATGGGAAGCGGCATGGGCATTCCTTCAATCGGAATTTATTCATACGAGCTGTTTAATTTTTATGATGTCAAAAAAATAATTCGTATCGGAACATGCGGTGCAATATCAAAAGATTTGGAAATCTTTGACATAGTTGCATCAATGGCCGCAAGCTATGACACCTCTTTTGTTAAGCAATATAATTTGCCCGGGACATATTCTGCCGTGGCAAGCTATGAACTTCTTCGTTTGGCTGATGACACAGCAAAAAAACTTGGTATAAAACTTCATGTTGGAAGCACGGTTACATGTGATAGTTTTTATGACGAGATGTCTCAAGTTCCTTCATGGCGCAAGATGAATGTTATAGCTGTAGAAATGGAAGCAGCAGGACTCTACATGGTTGCCGCGGCCGCTGAAAAAGAAGCGCTTGCTCTCATGACCATATCAGATAAGGTTGAAGGAAGTGAAGGCACAACATCAGAACAACGGGAAAAATCATTAACAAACATGATCACTCTCGCCCTAGAAACCGCAATCGCTTCTTGACTTGAATAAGCAACTTGTGTAATAATTGTCCTTGCACGGAACAATAATTCTGTGCTTACATGGAGGCATAGCTCAGCTGGTTAGAGTACTTGCTCGACAAGCAAGGGGTCGCAGATTCGAACTCTGCTGTCTCCACCATTTGCAAGATTAGAAAAGTATGATATAATGTAATTGCATTCTGACATCAAAGATTTTTCTGAGGTGGAAGGGCAAAAAATGTTCAAGCGTTTTTGCGTCCCTTCACCGGGCGCATTTTTTATTTTCAGAAGGCATGAGAAAATAAATTTCGGGATTTGTATGAAAGGAGTTTTGAAATGGAGAGAGTGGCTTTGATTGGAATTATTGTTCACGACAAAAGTGTGGTTGATGAGCTGAATAAAATATTGAGCCAGTTTGGTCAATACATTATCGGACGCATGGGGCTGCCGTACGAGAAAAGAAATTTGAGTATCATAAGCATTGCCGTTGACGCGCCGCAAGATATTATCAGCAGTCTGTCGGGCAAGCTTGGCATGCTTGACGGAGTGAGTGCAAAGACCTTGTATTCATAAAGAAGCGAA
>JANYKE010000214.1 GCA_025361685.1 Eubacteriales bacterium
TGCAATGCCGGTAAAAACAACTGCAAGAAGAAAAATTATCAACGTTCCCACCAACAAACCGTTTCCTTCGAAAATAGATGTAATGATTACCAGCTCACTGCTGAAAACGCTGAAAGGCGGCATACCGGCTATTGCAAACAATCCAAGAAGGAAAAATATTCCCGTAATCGGAAGCAGCTTTAGCATGCTCTTAACTTTTGAAATTTCTTTTGTCTTGTATTTTTGCAAAACATTTCCCGATGACAAAAACAACATTGCTTTGGTAAATGAATGATTAATCATGTGGAGCAACGCGCCGAAAATTGCCAGCGGCGTGAAAATTCCTATGGCAATAGAAATTATACCCATATGTTCAATGCTTGAATATGCCAGCAGTCTCTTGTAATCTTTCTGTGTGAGAATAAATATTGCTGCAGTTACAATGGATAAGATTCCTACTGCAATTAAAATTCTCCCGGTAAAAACGCTGCTTCCAAAACTTTTGTTTACTATGGCTACTGTTCGAATGATTCCGTACATTGCGCCGTTAAGCAAAACACCTGAGAGCAGTGCACTTATCGGTGAAGGTGCCTGGCTATGTGCATCAGGAAGCCATGTATGCATCGGTGCAAGTCCCGCCTTAGTTCCGAAGCCGATGAGAATAAATATAAATGCAAGCCTTAGCGTTGAATCTTTTAGCGATGCCGCGTTATTGTACAATGCTACCCAGTCCAAATATTGCGAGTTCTGTAATGCATCGCCTGACGAAATCTGTAAGAATATAATTCCGAGTAGTGCAACAGCGATGCCGACAGAACAGATAATAATATATTTCCACGCGGCCTCGAGAGCATTCTTGCCGTTGTGAAACCCGACAAGAAATACAGAGGCTAAAGTTGTTGCTTCAATTGCTATCCACATTACACCGATATTTTTCACTACCAAAGCAAGTATTATTGTGAATATGAAAGCATACATCAAGATGTAATATGTTCGGAATCTTTTCCTGCTAAGCTCGCCATGCTTTACCTCTTCTTCTAAATATCCGACAGAATAAATACTTGTCATGAATCCGATTATTACAACTATGTCGAGAACAATAATGCTCAGGGAATCGATATATATAAGCCCGCCCAGCGCCGGATAGCTGACTGTACCAAAAAGTATAACTTCACGAGTCACAAACAGCGAAGCAATTAATGTGAGACTTGAAGATGACAAATTAATCATATGTTGTATTCGGCTGTCTTTGATCAACAAAAACATTATTACAGCGATAATCGGCACAGCAAGTATTGCGAATCCCATTGTTTACCCCCTAAGATTTTTTAATTCGTTCATGTCAATTGAATCAAATTTTTCATTTATTTTAAACACCATGATACCAAGTATCAGGACTGCTGTTAACATGTCGATAAAAATACCTATATCGACAATGAATGGCATTCCTTGTGTTGCAAGCATCGCCGTTATGAACAACCCATTTTCAATAACGAGAAAGCCAATGATCTGTCCAATTGCTTTTTTTCTGCTGATCATGAAAAACAAACCAATTAGAATAAGTGAAACAGAATTTACAACTCTCAAATTGATAATCCCTAAATTAATCCCACCGGTGTTTGAAATCGAAAAGTAGCAGAAAACAACAATCATGCAGCACACGA
Organism: Eubacteriales bacterium; assembly: GCA_025361685.1. Lineage (GTDB taxonomy): Bacteria > Bacillota > Clostridia > JANYKE01 > JANYKE01 > JANYKE01. Next base: position 1,644 of record JANYKE010000214.1, read on the forward strand.
AAATAAGAATAGGTATGTTAAGAAAAAAATCTTTTTCGATTTTGTATTCTACATTTGTATATGCCTTATTTAAAAGATGTGGGATGTAAATTACTTTCATCGCAATAATAATTACGCAGACTATAAGGACATCAAACCGTCCTTCTTTAGATAGAATGTCTATTCCCATTATTCCTGCTGTGAGAGCTATCAGCGCTGATTGAATTCTAAATGTTTGGATATATGATTTTATTCTTTTATTTGCCATGAGAATAAAAGATGATAATAAAATCAAAACTGACAGTACATCAAGAAAATCGGACATGTTTACCTCCCTAAAATAAAATATTGTAAAAATCCAAGAAACGACAAAATAAACGCTAGTGCTGCAATGTTTGGTATGCTGAACAAGCGCAATTTTACTGTGCTGACTTCAACTATAGCAATTACCACAGCGACAAAAATAACTTTTATCAAATATATCAGGAGTGATATTGCGACGGCGCCAATGCCTGCAATCGAAATAAACTGATCATGCGGAATAAAAATATTAACAAGCAGCGTGATAAATACCAGCTGTTTGACCGCCGCACCAAGTTCAATCAGAGCAAGATTTCTGCCTGAATACTCAAGTATCATTGCTTCGTGAACCATGGTCAATTCCAAATGTGTTGCCGGATCATCAACGGGTATTCTGGAAGTTTCGGCAATGATAATAACCAGCATTGCGATAAATGTCAGAATATATACCGGATGAATCAAGGGAAAATCAGCAGCCTTCATTGAGCCCATTATTTGATAAACCGAAGTCGAGTTGGGAATCAGAGCCACCGTAAATAATGTAATAAGAATCGATGGCTCGATAAGCGAAGAAATCATCGCCTCGCGGCTGGCTCCCATGCCGCCGAATGTGCTTCCTGTGTCAAGTGCGGCAAGCATCATAAAAAATCTGCCCAGAGCAAGTATATAGACCATCAAAATAATATCTCCTGCAAATCCAACGGGCATAATCATCGTCGTGACAGGAACAAGAAGTGCAGCGGCAACTGCGGAAGAAAATACAATGTAAGGTGTTACTTTAAATATCCACGAAGAAACATCCGACACGACGACACTTTTCTTAATTAGTTTAAGCAAGTCAAAATACATTTGCAAAACAGGAGCACCCTTTCGTTTTTGTGTAAATGCTTTTACTTTCTTAATAATGCCATTTACCAAAGGGGCTAACATGATGATTACAAATATTTGAATAACTGCATACAAAACATTTGCCATTAACTTTTTCTTCTCCTAAACAAGTCTGTTATATAGCATCAAAACTATTACAGCAATAAAAATATAAACGAGGTATGCGTGAATGCTTCCTGTCTGAACGGAAAATTTCACCTTCCGCGAAAGACTCTTTAGCACTCGCAATATCGGAGCGTAAAAATATTTTTCAAAAATCTGTTCTGTTGATACTTTATATTTGATTGAAGTTGGGAAGTACGATGATGCACTTTCTTCGATTTCGACCTCTCTTCTTGGTCTGTATAAAATCTTCAAAACAATTCGCAGCGGTTTGGAAAATCCTGTGGCACTGTACTGCATTTTCGAATCAAGTGATTCGAATCCGCAATCCCACGTGCCGTATTTTCTTTCAATATATTTACCGCCGATAATCCTAATTACAAAAATAGCGAGTAAAATTACTCCGACAATGGCGCCTAAAATCACAAGCGGAGATATTGCATTTCCTGAAATGCTTAGTGGGTAGAATGCTATTATGAATCCGCCTTGAAGCTGATTGATGATCGATGTCCCGACCATACCTGAAACCACCTTATCAACACCGCGTATAAATAGTGTTGGGAAAAGTCCTATCGCCAGACACATCAGTGCAAGTATTCCCATTCCTATATTCATTGTGACAGGAACTTCTTTTGCATTTTCTACCGCAGCGCTTCTTGAACGTCCTAAAAATGATATGCCAAAGAGTTTTACAAAGCATGCTGCTGCAAGAGCTCCGGCTAAAGCAAGCGCGGCAACTGAAAGAATGGATAAAATGTTGATGCCTGCCTCTCCGGGAATGATATTTGCAAATAGTGCTTGATAGGTCAGCCATTCACTGATGAATCCATTGAACGGAACGATTGCGCATATTGCGAGTGAGAAGCACAGTACCAGCAGCGCCGTGATTGGCATCTTCTTTATTAATCCGCCGAGTTTCTCAATATTTTTTGTGTGCGTTGCATATTGAATTGAGCCGGCTCCCAGAAACAGTCCGCCTTTAAACAGAGTATGGTTAAATGTGTGTAAAAGTGACGCAGTAATTGCAAGGGCTCCAAGGAATTCATTTTTTTGTGCTAGTGCTATGAATCCAACTCCCAACCCGATCAGAATGATTCCAATATTTTCAACGCTGTGAAATGCTAGCAGCCTTTTGATGTTATGCTCCATTAATGCGTATGCAACTCCGAGCACTGCAGAAATAATTCCTATACACAATATCGAAATTCCCCACCATGTATTCTCCACATGCAAATAGCACAAAACAAATCTCAGCAATCCATATATTGCAGTTTTGATCATGATGCCGGACATTAGTGCGGACACATTGCTTGGTGCTGCCGGATGTGCGCGAGGCAGCCAAATGTGTACCGGAATTACTCCGGCCTTGGTGCCAAACCCGATCAGGAATAAGACAAACATTATATTCTTTGCAAATTCAGGTATTGCTGTCGAACTTCCACGCAAGTCAAAGGATCCTGTGTAACTAAACATTATCATAAATGCAATTAACAGAAAGGCAGTGCCGATGTGTGTCATGATAATGTACAACTTACCGGCTTTTTGATTTTCTACATGCTCTGACTCAAATACTACCAGGAAATACGAAACAAAAGACATAGCTTCCCATGCGAAAAAGAAAAATATTGCATTGCTTGAAATCATTACCAGAAGCATTGATAAAATAAATGTTGAATATAAAAAGTTGAAGAGGCCGACATTTCTTTTGCCATAGTAATGTGAAATGTAGCCTATCGAATATATGGAAACGCAGATTACAAGCACGGATAGGCAAAGCACAAAGAAAGCAGACAGTTTATCAAATTCGATTTCGATTGAAATAAAAGGTATTGTTGAGGTGAAAATATTTATATGCGTTGAAGTGTTGTCGATGAAAATTTTGATGACTGAGGCGGCTACTCCAAAAAAAGCTGCGATTATGCAGATTACATTTGATACAATGTTGCATAGCTTGTGCGATTTTATCAGAATCAACGCAGCGAAAGCGGCTAACAAGAAAAGTGTTATGGCTGCTATGAGTAGCGTACCTTGTTCGCTTAGGCTGTTGATTTGCATTAACAATTTGTTTTCTCCTTTAACAATTTATTTTCTCCAATTTGTACACACGTTCACACACTTTTACACGTGATTTCACATGATTTCACACGTTGATTCGGCTTTATTCATTAGTCTGAAAAAAGCGATATGACTTCGATATTTTCGAGATTTATTTGGGTCTGCTATTTGTCGAGGTCGTAGATTTCTTTGAAGTGTTGTGGGATTCCGCCGTTGTAACCGTTCCTCCATTTGTACTCGCTACGCTCGTAACGCTTGCGATATGAGGGTGGATCAACCGCGGGTCGGCCGGCTTGCGAGACGAGTTTGCCGTCTTTGGTGTAACCGGAGTTGCGAGGTTCGAGGACGCTGACCAGGTGTTTGCGCATCTTATCGAGTGTGTCTGAGTATTTAGGGTCGTTGATAAGATTGTGCAATTCTTGGGGATCGGATTCGAGGTCAAATAATTGCTCGGTGTCGATTCGCATGAACCAAATGTACTTGAACTTTTCATCGACTATGTATTGAATGTCACGCGGCGGATTTACTTCGGAACAATTTTCACCGTGAATAAATTCGCGCGGGCTTGCTTCGCCTTTGATTTGCGGGATGAGACTGATACCGTCTACGTCATCCGGAATTGTTACCCTGGCTGCTTCAAGTATTGTCGGCATGATGTCCTGAATTACTGCAGGCTTATTTATCTTCTTAATATTTTTACTGTTATCAGTATTAGTTGGGAGAGTTACAATTAGCGGAATGTGTGCCGAGCCCTCGTACGCAACTCCTTTTCTAAACATGTGATGATCTCCTTGCATGTCACCATGATCAGCTGAGAATACGAAAATCGTGTTATCGAAAATTTCATTGTTCTTCAAATAGAAAATAAGTCTTCCGATTTGATGGTCGATAAATGTTATGTTTCCGTAATATCCTGCACGTGTGCATTTTAAATCTCCATCAGGTAATATTCCGGTAATGGCATCCGGAGCAACTGTCTTGCCTATCAATGATTCCTCATCCACCCAATCGCCCACCGGCACATCAGGCATATCTTTGTTCATATACATGTCAAAATAATATTGTGGCGGATCATATGGTGCATGCGGTCTGGCAAATGACATCTTCAAAAAGAAAGGTGCACTTATATCGCGGTTCTCTAAAAATTCGAGTGAGCGCTCAACTGTCCAGTATGTGGGGTGCAGATATTCGGGTGCATGGTAAGGCCTCGCAGGCCAAGCGTTCCAGTCCATGCCATGGCCGGCGAAATGAAAGTCGGCGGGGCGGTTCTTTTCGAACCAACGGACATAGTCGGATTTAAAGTTTATATCTTCGACTCGGCTGGACTCGTCGAGAACCGTTTGGTGGAACCCCATCAAAGCACGCTGCGGTGTGAAGTGCATCTTGCCTATGCCTATGGTCTGATATCCTGCCTTGGCAAGTTCGCCGGGCAGCGTGTGTTCGAAGCCGACGCCGATACAGCCACAGCCGGCACCCATCTCATAGCTCATGCCTAGCACCCCGCAGTTCCAAGGAGTCATACCTGTCATAAGGCACGCCCTCGCCGGAACGCAGCTTGGCGACGGTGAGTAGGCCGCATTGAACAGGGTGCCCTGCGCCGCAAGCGAATCTAAATTCGGCGTCTCCACAAACTTGTTCCCTGCACATCCCATTGCGTCGCCTCTAAACTGATCAGTCATAATCAAAACAATATTTGGTCTCATAAACTTTACCTCTTCCTTCACCACACCAAAATTTGCAATACCAGTCTTACCAATCGTACCAATCTTGCGAATCCCAACTTGCTACTGCTTTATATTCTACACTCAACAACAAGTATTTTCAAGCAAACACAGCAATAATTCATAATTAGCCACAACCTTAGTCACAATTCCCAGCCTTGACTTTTTTTTGCCGACTCTATACAATTAAATTACCATTTCAAAATACGAATGGATAAAATATGAATGACAAAACAGGATTTGGAGGATGATTTTGAAGGCATTTGCATGGCTATTGCCATACATATTAAAGTATAAATGGCGTTTCATTTTCGCACTCACTCTGGTTGCCCTTGAAACCGTTCTCATTCTCATCAATCCAAACATTGTTGGTAAAATTGTCGATGACGTCATTAACGGCGGCAAAATTTATCTTCTGCCCTACTATGTCGGAACAATCGGCGCAATAACAATTGCATACTCTGCTATTCGTTACACCTTCCGCTACAATTTAGAAATAGCTTCACAAAATCTAGTCATAGATATTCGTTCAAAGCTGTACAGTAAGCTTCAATCTCTCGACTTTGCATTTTTTGATAAAAATAAAACCGGTGAAATTCTTTCAAAGTTAACCGGTGATATGGACGCAATAAGATATTTTACTGCATATGTAGTGTACGCCGTTTTCCAATTCGCCTTGCAAATCTGCATAGTCATCCCGATGTTCATGTTTATCAGCGTACCTTTCACACTTTGCATTCTGGTGCTGATGCCTTTCATCGCATTGATTGCATCCAAACTTTCCAAAAGCGTTCGCCCGGCATTCTTGGCTGTCCGCGAACAGTTCTCGCGCCTTAACTCAGTCGTTCAGGAAAATATCAGCGGCAACAGAGTTGTAAAAGCATTTGCACGTGAGGATTACGAGGTCGAAAAATTTGAAAAAGAAAATCAAGGCTACATGAATGAAAATCTAAAAGCATCAAGAATCTGGCAGAAGTATCTACCGTTCCTTGATGCCATGGCCAACTCGACAACAGTCGTAATTATTTTGCTTGGTGGAATCTTCGTCATCAACGGTGCAATTTCTCTGGGTCAGCTCGTTGTATTTATCGGACTGTCATGGGCAATCAACAATCCAATGAAGATGTCAGGGTTTCTTATCAATGATATTCAGCGAACAGCAACTGCCTGCGACAAAATTTACTTCCTGCTCACAACAAAGCCACGCATTGAAAATATCGATGCTCTTCTCAATGACTCGGAAAATACGGATGATGTTTCGGTGAGCGGGAAAATACTCAAGGGCAAAATTGAATTCAAGGATGTCACTTTTAAGCAAGGGCAAAATGTTATTCTCAGCGATATAAATTTTACATGTTTACCCGGACAGACAATTGGAATAATCGGTCCAACCGGTTCAGGCAAATCTTCACTAATAAATTTGATTCCAAGATATTACGACTGCTTCACCGGCGAAGTTCTGGTTGATGATGTCAATGTAAAAGATCTTGGTCTTAATACTCTTCGCGATAATATCGCCGTTACAATGCAGGACATTTTTCTTTTCTCAGATACGATTGCTGCAAATATTTCCTACGGAATTCCTGACGCAACCGAAGAAGAAGTTGCTGCCGCTGCACATACAGCTTGTGCTGATGAGTTCATTGACAAAATGGCTGACGGCTACGACGCAGTAATCGGTGAGTACGGAGTTGGGCTATCGGGCGGACAGCGTCAGCGTCTTTCGCTCGCGCGTGCAATTTTGAAAAATACTCCGATCCTTATTCTCGACGATACGACATCTGCTCTTGATATGGAGACCGAGCATAAAATTCAAGCAGGCTTAAAAAATCTGACCGGCAACAAAACAGTTTTTATTATCGCACATAGAATTGCTTCAATAAAAAATGCTGATCTAATTCTTGTAATTGAAAATGGAAAGATTACAGAAATGGGCAAACATAAAGACCTGCTTGCAAATGGAGGATACTACTACGATACTTTTGCAATTCAGCATGCTGACGACCTGCATAAAATTGAAGCGATAGAAAAGGAGGTGACAGAAAGTGGCCGCTAAAGAAGTTAACAAATACAACGTTGACGAAAGTCTTGAAAACGAATTTAATTTTGGACACCTGAAAAGGCTGCTAAAATATTTGTCGCCTCATAAGAAAACTGTTGCCCTAACATTATTATTTATGGTTTGCATCAGCGCGCTTTCGCTTGCCGGACCTTACCTCATTAAGATTGCAATTGACACAATGATTCCCACTAAAAATATAACCGGGCTCGTTATACTTGCTTCAATTTATTTTTGTGTTTTCGTGGCATCTGCGATTCTGCTTAAATTCAGAATGAGGCTCATGGTTAAGCTCGGGCAGCAAATTATTCACGACATCAGAACTGACGTGTTTAAGAAGCTGCAGGAGCTGCCTTTCACTTATTACGACAGCCGCCCACATGGTAAAATTTTAATTCGAGTTGTAAATTATATTAATTCTCTGAGCGATTTGCTTTCGACCGGATTAATCGACATGATAACAAATTTAATTACACTTTTTTTCATCATCGGTCTCATGTTTTCGCTCAACGTTACTCTTGCTCTTCTATCGTTTACAGTTTTGCCATTTCTTTTTGTCGGAATTATGGTTATAAAGAAATTCCAACGCAAGGCATGGCAGCTTAACAGTGCCAAGAATTCAAATCTCACTGCATACATGCACGAGAGTATTGCGGGAATGAAAATTACTCAAAGCTTTGTGAGAGAGAAAAAGAATTTTGGTATTTTCAAAAAGCTTAGTCATGAAGTTAAAGATTCATGGATGGGAGCTGTGCGTTGGCAGTTTATGACGCCAATACTAATTGATATTCTTGCTTTTGTTGCCACGGGACTCATCTACTTTTTCTCACTCTATTTTAATTTTGGAATTGTAATACAGACCGGTGTGCTGATTGCTTTTATTAGTTATAACGAGCGTTTCTGGCAGCCTATCGTTGGTCTCGGAAATTTCTACAACTCAATTATTACGGCGATGGCTTATCTTGAACGTATTTTCGAAACACTTGATGAAAAAAT
>JANYKE010000004.1 GCA_025361685.1 Eubacteriales bacterium
GTATAAAATCATATCAAATTAATTTCTGTTTTGCAATACCTAACCGCAAATAAGAAGTTTAGCTCTTGAAAATAGATATTTGCAGTTGATAGTTTGTCTTAGGTTGGCCTTGCAAAACTTAAAAATATTGAAGCCATAAAAAAACGATGAAGGAAAACCAGTATTTTCATATTATCGACATCAAACTGATATTGATTAAAATTCGCAAAAAGCAATTTTCGTTATTTTGGAATGGTTCACTTTTTGTTGAGTCGCAATGTTATACTCATATGAATACAAATCTATCAAGGTAGTCTGAGAGTGTTAATAGGTCATAAAAATATTTTTTATATATTGGTCGGAGTGGCAGGAGTCGAACCTGTGGCCTCTTGGTCCCGAACCAAGCACTCTACCAAACTGAGCTACACCCCGATATACCAGCAAATTATATCAAATAAATATTCGGTTGTCTACACCTGCCGAATATTGAAAATTTGTTTGGAAATAAAAAAAGTGCTATAATTGTGACATACTATTTAATCTGCAGAGGGGAGTAAGTATGTCATTTTTACGCAAATATTGGAAAAAGTATAAATGGCTGTTCTTATTTTCGATAAGCTGTGTTGCCGGTGAAACAATTTGTGATTTGATTCAACCGCAGATTATGGCAAGACTAATAGATAACGGTGTTCAAAAGATGGACATGCAGTATGTAATTAATTCTGCTTTGTTGATGCTTGGAATTACAGGCATTGGTGCAGTGTTTGCATGTGTTAGAAATTATCTTAGCAGCAAGACTTCTCAAGGGTTTGGGGCAAGCATGAGACATGATTTGTTTGTGAAAATGCAAAGCCTTCCGATTTCAGAAACAGATCGCTTTGAAGGCGGTTCGCTTGTAACACGCATGACAAATGATGTTTCACAATTTACAAATTTCATAAATGGCTTAATGCGAATATTCTTTAAAGCTCCTATAACATGTATAGGGGCTATTTTTCTTTCGATAAGCTTAAATGTCAAAACTGCACCGATGGTTATCGCAATTGTCACAGTCTGTTTTTTGTCAATTGGTCTGAATATGCGTATCACGTATCCCATATTTGCAAGAGTCCAAAAGGCAATTGACAAACTAAACAATACCGTCAGAGAGTATCTGATGGGCATACGACTTGTTAAAGCATTTGGGCGATATAAACATGAGGAAAACAGATTTAAAGATGCCAACGAGAATCTTTCTCAGCAAACAATAAAGGCCGGAAGAGTTAGTGCCATCTTGTCACCAATTGGTAATTTAGCAGCCAATGTGGGCGTCGCTTTGATAGTAATCATCGGCGCACGGTGGGTTGGAACAGGTGACATGCAGGTTGGACAGATAGTTGCATTTGTCACATATATGTCGCAGATATTATTTTCGATATCAATGATTGGCAATATACTGAATACTTTTGTAAGAACAAAGGCATCATATGTTAGAATCACAGAAGTAATGAATATTAACAAATCAGAAAGAGAATTTTTTACCGGCGATGAAGATGCAAAAGAAAAAGCCAAAGACAATGATATTTTTGATAACTCGAGCATTGCATTTGATAATGTTGGATTTACATATCCTACATCATCAGGCGAGTGCGCGCTCAAAAATATTAGTTTTAGTGTTAATCGCGGAGAGACCTTAGCGATTATTGGACCGACAGGTTCGGGGAAGACTACAATTGCGGCACTGCTTTTACACTTTTACAAAACGAATGAAGGCGAAATTTGGTTTGGTAAATGTCCAATTTCAAAACTGCCCATATATGATCTCAGGCAACATGTCGCAATTGTTCCTCAGACACCAACTCTTTTTAAAGGCAGCATTATCGATAATCTGTATTTTGGCCGGAGTGATGCTACAAAAGAAGAAATAAACACTGTACTTGAAATTTCGCAAGCAGCTGAATTTGTAGCGAACTTAAAAAATGGGGTGCATACTTATTTAGGTCAGGGTGGAATAAATCTTTCAGGAGGACAGAAGCAAAGAATTTCGATTGCACGAGCCCTGATAGCAAAACCAGACGTTCTTATACTTGATGACTGCACAAGCGCGTTGGATTCAATTACAGAATTAAAAGTCCGAAAAGGGTTAAGAGATTATTCCGAAAATTTAACTTGTGTCTTGATTTCACAGCGAATAAGTACGGTTATGACTGCAGATAAAATATTGGTATTGGACAATGGAGAGGTTTCGGGTATAGGAAG
>JANYKE010000020.1 GCA_025361685.1 Eubacteriales bacterium
CTGAATCCCAAGTGTTACCATGTCATCTTTTATCACTTTAATTTGCTCAGCCAATTCTTTGGCACTCAAATCCCTGGAATACTCACCGGTCTCTTTATTAGCTTTAAACGGTTCACCGGCCTGATGCGTCGGATGCGATGCGTACCAGCAAATTGCAGTGTAAACCGATCCAAGATGCTTCGTCCTTCCATAGTTCGGAACCAGCCCCGCCTCCTCAACTCTATCCATCTTAACCAAACTCTCATCTATTGCCATCATTGAAGATGTCTCAAGATTGCCCGCATGCGCACCCATCCAATCTGTCCCAAGCATCTCAACCAATTTTTCAAATTTCTCTTCGTCAAATTCCTTTTGCAGCAAATATACAACATAGTCCTTTTTCTTGTAAAGCATGCTCTGACAAAAATAGTGTAGGAAATGTTTGTTGCCACCGTGGCCGTTTAATATAACAATTTTTTTACATCCGTTTCTGGAAATCTCATTGCACATATCCTCAAGCACCTTGAGGATTAAATCCGTATCCATTGCAATTGTTCCGGGACAATGCTTCGCCTCATTAATCTGTCCGAAAAAGTAGTATGGGAAAACTATAACAGGTTCAATATCAGCAACGCGTTTTGCCATATCTCTGCATCCGTACATATCCATTCCCAGCGGCAAATGCTGCCCGTGCTTTTCCATGCATCCGATTGGAAGCAAACAAGTCCCTCCGGTATCTTCCACCGCTTTTGCAAATTCTTCTGACGTCAGCTCTTCCCATAACATAATTTTTTCCTCCTCGTTTTCTCATGGTGAATGTTCTTAACTTAAATTCTAAACTTAAATTCTAAACTTAAATTCTTAATTCTAAACTCTAAATAAATTTTTGGCGTTGTTCCAAGTCACTTCTTCAATATGCTCAGATGTCGTTTCGCGAATTTCCGCAATCTTGTCGATAATCAATTTCAAATATCCCGAATGGTTTCGCTCTCCCCTATGCGGAACCGGTGCCAAGTATGGACAATCGGTTTCAATCAGCAAACTCTCTTCAGAAATGTGTCGAACCGATTCAACTGCGTTATGCGCATTCTTAAATGTAACCGCTCCGCCGAACCCAACATAAAAACCCATCTTCACAACTATCTCCATCGTCTCACGGCTTCCTGCAAAACAGTGCATAACTCCGCCGTTAACCGATGCATTTTCCCGCTTCAAAATTTCGAGTGTGTCCTGCGTTGCATCGCGGCTGTGTATAATAATAGGAAGAGAAAGCTGACGAGCCATATCTATCTGCTGTGCAAAACGCACCTTTTGAATATCACGTGGCGAATTGTCATAAAAATAATCAAGTCCTATTTCGCCAACAGCTTTAACTCTGTCAATATTTTTTGGATCAGTTGCAAGTGCTGCTAAGGTATCAATATCTGCATCAGTAATTTTTTCTACAAAGTGCGGATGAATGCCAACAGATGAATAAATAAAATCGTAAGCCTTTGAAAGTTCAATTGCCGCCCGTGAAGTTTGTTCTGTCGAGCCGGCATTCATAATCAGTCCGACTCCTTGCTCTTGAATCATGCGCAGAACATCTTCACGATCCTCGTCATATCTATCGTCATCATAATGTGCATGCGAATCGAAAATCATTCTCTTTCCTCTCAATACTTAATCAATTCTTAATTAATAAATCCTCAAGTTCTTTTGCAACGTCTACGCGTGGAAAAATAATATCACCCTTCTTGACAGTTGTCCCTTCGGGATAACCGCCCCAAGCAAAAATACTATTCCAGTCGGTTGCCGACGCAAAAGCTTCTGCCCCTAAACCGGAAATGCCAAGCTGCGCCCAAATTTTAGCGGGAGTCTCAGTCATAAACGGTTGAATCACAATCGAAACAATTCGGAGTCCCTCAGCCAAATTATACAGAACCTCAGCCAGTCTTGCTCGCGCCACCGGACTCTCGTCTGCGGTCTTTGCCAGCACCCAAGGCCCCGTCTCATCTATGTACTTATTTGTTCTCGATATAACCTTCCATATCTCACTAAGCAAAATACTAAAATGCAAACCACCCATAAGCTCATCAATCTTTGAAACCATATCCGCGTAAGCTGTCTTCAGCTCATCATCAAACTTAATCTGCCCTGCATAAGCCTCACCTACACTCGCACTCGCACCCGGAACCGTGCCTCCAAAATATTTATCTATCATCGCGACGGTCCGGCTCAACAAATTACCCAAATCATTAGCCAAATCAGAATTAATCCTGTTCAGCAAAGCCTCGTCCGAAAAATTTCCATCCGAACCAAATGGCATCTCTCTCATCAGAAAATATCTTATCGCATCCAAGCCGAACTTATCAATCAGCACCACCGGGTCAATCACGTTTCCCAAAGACTTGGACATCTTACCATCGTCCATCAGCAGCCAGCCGTGACCAAAAATCTTCTTCGGCATCGGCAAATCAAGCGCCATCAGAATCGCCGGCCAAATTATTGAATGAAACCGCACGATTTCCTTGCCAACCAATTGAACGTCAGCCGGCCAGTATTTTCTAAACAGCGAATCATCCTCACTCAAATATCCCAGCGCAGTGATATAGTTTGTAAGCGCATCAAGCCAAACGTATACAACATGTTTGGCATCAAATGTCACCGGCACGCCCCAATCGAAAGTTGTCCGCGAAACGCACAAATCCTCAAGACCCGGCTTAAGAAAATTGTTAATCATCTCGCTCTGCCTCTTAGCCGGCAGCAGAAAATCCGGCTGACCGGAAATCAATTCCAATATTCTGTCTTGATATTTTGAGAGCTTAAAAAAATAACTTTCTTCCTTTGTCATCTCGACATTACGCCCGCAGTCGGGACATTTGCCTTCAACCAGCTGAGTCTCTGTCCAAAACGATTCGCATGGTGTGCAATACCAGCCCTCATACTCACCTTTGTAAATATCACCTTTTTCGTACAACTTCTCGAATATTTTTTGCACAGCCGCAACATGAATATCATCCGTCGTTCTGATAAACGCATCATTGGAAATATCCATAAGCTTCCATAAATCCTTTATCGTTGTAACAATTCCGTCAACATATTCTTTTGGTGATACACCCTGCTCATCTGCTATTCTCTGTATCTTCTGACCATGCTCATCAGTCCCGGTCAAAAACATGACATCGTATCCGAGCAGACGCTTGTATCGGGCGATCGAGTCAGCTGCAACAGTGGTATATGAGTGTCCGATATGCAGCTTCTGACTTGGGTAATATATTGGCGTCGTCACATAAAATGTTTTTTTAGCATCAGTTTTCGAATCAGTATTATTCAATCAAAGTTCCCCCTAGTTCACACAATATATTTTGTTATGCATCAAATACTTTTATAATATTTGTTGTGCCAATTATAACATATGAACAAAATTTGCGCAAAAATATAAACTATGCAGAATTTTATTGTCCTCATATTTCTAACCCTTCCCTGTTAAAAAGTATTTATTCTTCCTGATGCAAACTGCAATATTTTCAAAGCATTAACTGTTGTTACGCTTCTGTTACCGTTTACATCGCCAAGTATTGGTGCAAGTGTTGGTGTTACAATAGTACTCTTCAAATAGCGTGTTTGCAAGTGAATTTCAGCAAAAGAGCAGCTGCCGGTGATTGCCGGTTGCTGCCCTTTTTTTATTAGTAATATTTTACTTTTTAGTCCTACCTTGTTTTACCTTGGTTTACTTTGGTTTACTTTGGTCTACTTTGGTCTACTTTGGCTTAGGGAGGTCCTGCATCGCCGCCGCCTTCATCAGGAATAACATCGCCTGATAGGGATATGATATCGCAAAGTACAAATTCCTCAATTGCAGCTTCCGGTTTAACATACTTTCTCATCTGCTCTTCTCCTTTATTGATATATGTGTAAATAGTAATAATTCAATTTACTTCCGACAATCTTAACAATCAATTTTTTGTCAATATGTTACACGCCGGTTGTTATTGCAATTGTGCTGTAGATAATGTATTGATTAAAGCTTGCATCCTGATAAATCATGTATGCCCTTGCACAGTATGACCAACCGTTTGCTACTCCCAAGAATGTTCCGCCATAGGTGTCAAGTCCTGATGAATTTCCTACCGGTATTCTTACAACTTTTGTTGAATCAAGTGTGAAGTTTGTGTCAGTTCTTACATAATCAGGATAAGTAACACCATCAGTAGAATAATATGATCCAATGAAACCTCTCTCTACTAATGTCAATCCTGTAGGCAAGCTCTCCATACCGGTGTATGTAACATCCCATCTGCCATCAGTACGTTGAACTGTTGTAACAGTAGCCGAAATTGTAAT
>JANYKE010000065.1 GCA_025361685.1 Eubacteriales bacterium
CAACAAGTTCTTTTGTCGCGTTCATAACAAATTTTTCAATCTCCGGGTCCTTCTCCTTGAAAGGAGGGTCAACAAGCTTATCATAACTCTCGATAAAGAATGTAGTGTATCTTAAATTATATTCCTTTGACCATGAAGACATTTGCGGCCACCATACTGTTGTAACAAAATCATACATGCTCAAGTTGTTTGTTGAATCATACCTTACACTTGACAAAGGCGCAGGAAAATCATCAAGATTGAAGACTTTTGCATTTAAAACAGGATAAATAAAATTATCATTAAGGAGACTAATGCATCCGGCTGCCAAGCCTCTGTTAATTTTGCTTTGAAGTGATACTCCATTGTAGAACACAATATTTCCTTTACCATATTTTTTTGACCACAGAAGAGGATTGTCATTATATGATGTCATGTGAACGGTACAGTTGCTTTCGAGATCCACATCAATAATGCTTTCGTCAAAAAGATTGTTATTACTTTCAAATCCCTTTGCTTTTATCAAAACACTTGATTTTATCTTAACGCCTAAAACACTATTCAAAAATCCACGTGAATTTTTTATACCCAAAACAGATTTTGATGATTCAAAATAGTTGCCATAGGGGGCAGGCCTCGAAGCAAACAAAAGTCCGCTTCCGGATTTGACTTGCGAAACAACATTGCTCATTTGTGAGAATTTATCAAGGTCTTCAACTGTGAGAATAAAATAATCAAAACTACTTAAATTGGCATTTTTTGCTTTATCAATATCGAATTCTTCATGAGATTTTTTCATATAATCCAAGACTATTGCAATTGAATTTTTTACAGCGATTGAATTTTCATCACTGCTGTCAAATACGATAAGTGAGAGTTCTTTGTGCAAACCGGCAGCAACATCGGCGTCCAATTTTGTAAATTCAGGATTACTTGCTAAAGCGTAAGGGTTAGTTAGATTGTTTTCGGCATCGCCGGGTTGCCTTGGAATGCATCCCGAGAAAGAAAATATTATTGATAAAGCAACAAGAATGCAAAACACCATCCTATAAATCCGCGCTTTTCTCATTTGCAATCCTCCCGAATATAATATTTTGTAACGAAAATAAATGCTTATTTGACGATTTCATATTATAGCATCCGTAAATTTGTGTCAAGTATTTTGCCATGATGAAAAAATAACCTGACGAAAAGTAAAATTGATTACACAAAAAAGGCGAAAATAGTTGAGTTTTCCTGCCAAATAATGTATAAAAGGATTGTAAAATGCTGTAAAATAAAGTAAAATGTATTTGGATGCAAAATTAGAGGTAAATAAAATATGGCGAGTAGTAAAAAAAATATAGATTTAATGAAGACGATTCTCAGCAATGAATCTCTCGATGCAGGCGAAGATGATATTATTCAGATGCTTTTGCAGGAAAGAATTTCCGAGAATTACATTGTTGAGCATGAGAAAAATCTTACAGTTGGACAAAGATCAGCAGATAAGTTAGCCAAGTTGGCAGGCAGCTGGGGTTTCATAATTTTCTTCTTCTTTATTATTGCCTCTTGGATTACTCTTAATACCGTTTTTCTGTTTAACCATTTTGATATTTATCCCTTCATTTTGCTAAATCTTATTCTCTCATGTTTAGCAGCAATACAGGCACCTGTTATTATGATGAGTCAAAACCGCCAGGCACAGAATGACAGACTTGATGCCGAAAATGACTATAAGGTAAACATGAAATCGGAAATTATTGTTGAATACATTAATAAGAAATTGAATAGCATCATTGAAGCTCAAGAGGAAATTACTAAAAAACTTGATACTCTTGAAAATAAAAACAAATAAGCTGTGAGGTAGAAAGTTATGGATAATGTTATTACAAATAAAGATCAAGAATATTTTAAACTTATTATTGAGATAAGTTCTGATGAGGTATTTATTGTTGACTTGAACGACGATAAGATAATCACAACGAATAAAGCATTTGCTGATCATCTGGGTTATTCTTGCAAAGAGATTATCGGCAAAACCTATTCTGAACTTGGCCTCTGCAAAGATTTAGAACAATACAAAAAAATTATAAGTGCACTTACGGATAATGGATCATTTGTCAATAGGGAAATTGATTTTAGAAGAAAAGACGGGAGTGCATTTGTCGGTGCAATTGCCGCTAAACTGTTGAAACTAAATAGTGGTGATTATATTTTTAACAGTATGCAAATTATTTCCGGTCAAAGTGTTGATGCGGGAGCTTTGCAAGAGAGCGAAAATAAATTAATTGCAGCACAAAAATTGGCTCATATCGGTGACTGGGAACTCAACATAGAAACAAATGTAATGGTTGCATCTGAGGAAGCATACCATATTTATGGGCTTGAGGACACTTCAAGAACTTTGACTTTGGAGGCTGTTCAAAAATTAGTGCTTCCAGAATTTCGGAAGATGCTGGATGACAAACTATCAGGCTTAATTAATAAAGAAGAATATGATGTCGAATATAAGATTAAACAAGCAAACACAGGAGAGATACTGTATATTAGTTCAAAAGCTGAATTGCAGTGTGATGAAAATGGAAGGCCGATTAAAGTTTTTGGGACTATTCAAGATATAAGCGAAACAAGAAGAGCAGAAGAAAAACTTTTGTATTTAAGTAATCATGACCAACTGACCGGCTTATATAATCGTGATTTTTTTGAAAGAGAAATTGGTCGCCTTGACGTTAATATTGCATTGCCGTTATCAATAATTATTGGAGATATTAATGGCCTTAAGTTGATTGATGATGCATTTGGACACGAAGGCGGAGATAAGCTTGTAGTTGAGACTACAGCAATAATTAAGCAGTTTTGTCGTAAAGGAGATATTTTTGCAAGAACAGGCGGAGATGAGTTTAGCATCCTATTACCGAGGACTGACAGAGAGACCGCTTACGAAATCCTCGAGGGAATTCAGGCCGCATGTAAGGAACATAATCGTATCGCCTACAATAACATTTTTCATATAAGCCTGTCTTTTGGATTCGGCACAAAGGAAAATGCAGATGAGAATTTCATGCAGGCCATGAAAGAAGCGGAAGACTACATGAATCAAAGAAAGATTTTGGAGAAAGACAACTCACAAAAGCTTGTTGTCTCTTCAATTAAAGAAATGCTGCTTGAAAAAAGCTGTGAAACTGAATCTCATGCAGAGCGTATGGTAGTTTTGTCAAAAGCAATTGGAACTGCAATCGGACTTTCACAACAGGAACTTGACCAGCTTGAATTGCTTGCGACTCTGCATGATATAGGTAAGGTTGCAATTAATGATAAGTTGTTGTGCAAGCCGGGCAAATTAAATGAAGAGGAATGGGCAGAGATTAAAAGACATCCCGAGATCGGATATAAGATTGCGACATCCTCACCGGAACTTGTTCTTATTGCAGATTACATCCTTAGTCACCATGAACAATGGGATGGTACCGGCTACCCTCAAAAACTTGCCGGCGAAGAGATTCCTACACTTTCTCGCATTCTTTCGGTTGTTGATGCTTACGATGCAATGACTCAGGACAGACCATACAGAAAAGCAATGAAGAACGAAGAGGCAATTGCTGAGATAGAGAAAAATGCCGGAACTCAGTTTGACCCGTTTATAGCTGAAGTATTTATTGAAATGGTTCTTGGCAAGGGCTAATACTTATTTGAAAATCGAATGCAAATAATAGCATCCGTAAGTGGCTGCTATTATTTTTGCTGTATTGTATTGTAAATTGCTATAATATAAAGTAAAATTAATGAAAAGTAAAATTGGAGGAATTACAGTGGACAAACTTAACGGTTTTAGCAATATTGATTCCAAAACCATCATTGATGTAAGCAAGAAATTTGGGACACCGATATATTTATATGACGAAAGTCAGCTTGTCGCAAAATGTAAATCGGCGTTATCCATGCCGAACG
>JANYKE010000070.1 GCA_025361685.1 Eubacteriales bacterium
CTCTCTTTTTCTGTGCCCGAACAATCGGTTTTCGGATTTATCGGACAGAACGGCGCCGGCAAAACAACAACGATGAAGATGGTGCTTGGGCTGCTTAAGGCGGATAGTGGAACTGTTACGATTTGTGGTGAGCCTGTCACATTCGGGCAAACCAAAACGAACAAATATATTGGCTACTTGCCTGATGTTCCTGAATTTTACGGATACATGAAACCGCTGGAATATTTGCGGCTGTGCGGAGATATCACAGGACTCGCAAAGGATAAGATCAAATGCAAGAGCGAGGAGCTTTTAGCTCTTGTCGGGTTGGAAAAAGCAAACAAAAAAATAGGGTCTTTTTCGCGCGGAATGAAACAGCGGCTTGGGATAGCTCAAGCTTTGCTCAATGAGCCGAGGCTGCTTATATGCGACGAGCCGACATCTGCACTTGATCCATTAGGACGAAAAGAAATTCTCGACATACTACATCAAGTTAAAGGAAAAACGACAGTAATTTTTTCAACACATATTCTTTTTGATGTTGAAAGAATCTGCGATTATGTCGGCGTGCTGCATGAAGGAAAACTTGCGCTCTCAGGAACACTGACTGAGATCAAATCGCAGCACAAAAGAGACGGACTTCTTATTGAATTTGCATCTCAAGCAGATAAGAATATATTTGCCGATCTGCCACAGTTTGCAATTTCTATGATAAAGACCGAGCAAACAGAGACAAGTATTGTTTTCCACACAAATGAAATTAAAGAGACCGAAGCCCTTGCATTCTCTGCCTGTTCAGAGAAACAGATTATGCCAATAAAGATTGAAGTGCTTGAACCCACACTCGAGAGCCTTTTCATGGAGGTGGTACAATGAAATCATATTTTGCATTCACAAAAAAAGAGTTTATGGAAAACATGCGAACATACAAGTTGTTTGTTATGGGAATTGTTTTTCTGCTATTTGGCATTATGAATCCGGTTACGGCTAAGATTACACCTGACCTGCTTAAATCGTTGTTGCCGGAGGGAATGAACATTAACATCGGCGAGCCGACAGCACTTGATTCATGGGCACAATTTTTCAAGAACGTTCCACAGATGGGATTGATTGTTCTTGTTATAGTTTTCAGCGGAATAATGGCGAATGAAATCAGCCGTGGAACCTTGATTAACATGTTGACTAAAGGATTGTCGAGGAGTGTTGTAATTTTTTCAAAGTTTACAATGTCTGCAGTCATATGGACACTCAGCTACGCACTTTGCTTTGCAGTAACATATTTTTACACTGCATATTTTTGGAGCGTGGATAATGTCAGCAATATATTCTTCGCAGTATTTTGTCTGTGGTTATATGGCATTTTATTATTGGCAATTGTTATTTTTGGTGGAGTCTTGTTCAAGAGTAATTATGCTAGTCTGCTTTTCACCGCAGGCATTGTTGTCGTGATGATGCTTATAAACATTGCTCCTGTGATAAAAAAATATAACCCAATTACTCTATCATCAGATAATTTGGCTTTGCTGACAGGCAATATGGTGCCGGCAGATTTCACAGTCGGAATAATCATTACCTGTGCTTCAATAGTCGCACTGCTGGTTTCAGCAATATTTATTTTCAACAAAAAACAATTATAAATTGGTCAAGATGCTAACCTTTGGTTTTTTCATAAGGCCAACTGGTGATTCCGCCCAAATTACTAACATTGGTGTATCCCATTTTAACAAGTTCCTTGCATGCGGCCGCAGATCGCAGCCCGCTTTGACAATATAGTATTAGCTCCGCATCTTTGTCAGGGGCAGCTTTTTCTATACCAAACTTTAAATTAATCAGCGGAACTGATATACTGTTACTAATCCTTATGCTTTTGTATTCTTCCGGAGATCTGACATCAATAAGCAGAAAAGGCTTTTTAGCATCAATAAGATTTTTTACCTCTTGCGGAGATATTGATTTATAACTTTTTTTTGTCTTAAAAAAATTGAACATAC
The DNA here is from genome assembly GCA_025361685.1 of Eubacteriales bacterium. GTDB lineage: Bacteria > Bacillota > Clostridia > JANYKE01 > JANYKE01 > JANYKE01. The sequence goes on from JANYKE010000070.1 coordinate 1,971, forward strand.
CGTCACCTCAAATTATTTTTTTGGATGGAGCAATAAAAATGTTACTGGGAAATGATATTGCATTTATAAAAACTATTTTCAAATTCTTTGAAAAGTTTAGCGGTGCTGAAAAATCGTTAATAATTTCAAATGCGATGAAAGCTGATTATGAGAAAGGCAGAATAATCTTAAACAATGAACGTGAATGCAATGGAGTTATTATTCTGAAAAGCGGACAGCTCAGAGTATATATGGTTTCCGGCGAGGGCAAAGAAATAACTTTGTACAGGCTCTTGCCTAATGATGTGTGCATCATGACTGCCTCTTGTGTTCTGAAAAATATTACGTTTGATGTCACACTTGAAGTTGAAAAAGACAGCAAACTGTTTTTCATTCCGGCCAATGTGTGGAGCAGTCTTAGCGATTCCAACAATCATGTCAAGGAGTATGCTCTTGAACTTATTTCTGAACGCTTTTCTGAAGTGATGTGGATTATGGAGCAAGTTGTCTTTATGGGAATGGGTCAAAGACTTGCAACATTTTTACTTGACCAATCCGATCTCGAACAGACAAGTTTATTGTCAATTACTCACGAAACCATTGCCAAAAACATCGGAACTGCGAGAGAGGTAATCAGCCGCCTTCTGAAATATTTTGAAAACGAAGAGATGCTTCAGCTTTCAAGAGGCGTCATCAAAATCACGGATGCGCAAAAGCTTAGGCGCATGAGCAGCTAATAAATTACAGTGCGCCGCTTTCATATAACAGATTCGCGAGAAGACTCTTGTCTGTAACACCAACACGCTGAGCCGCAACTTTTCCATTCTTTAATATTATTAGTGTCGGGATGCTCATTACTCCATACTTCTGAGCAATATCTTGATTTTCATCAATATCAAGCTTTGCGACAATAGCTTTGTCACCCATCTCTTTGGCAAGTTCCTCAACAATAGGTCCTTGCATTCTGCACGGGCCGCACCAAGCTG
>JANYKE010000086.1 GCA_025361685.1 Eubacteriales bacterium
CTTTGTTATATCTTTATATTTCGATGTCTTAACTCGAACCGGACCAAACTCAGTTTCATATTCTTCGGTTTCCCTGTCCATTATAATTCGTCCGGCATCATAATATCTGACTCCGATTGCGGGCGTGTACGCTAAAATAATATCAGCAAACTTCTGCACATCGGGCGGTTCGCATATCACTGACAGCTTATATGCCGGACGATTTTTCTTCATGAAAATAGGTGTGTAGAAAACGTCAAGTGCGCCGGCCTCAATTAATTTATCAAATGCCAGCCCGAGTTCTTCGCCTGTCGCATCGTCAATATTTGTCTCTACAACAGTCACTTCGGCTGCTGTCCCGGCAATTGACTCGCCAAGCGTCACCCTCAAAGCGTTAAGCGAACCCGTATCTCTCTTGCCCGCTCCATATCCTGATTTCATAACCTTAATCGCCGGACGGCTGCCAAAACGTTTGGCAATTGTTTTTATTATTCCAAGTCCTGTCGGTGTAATAAGTTCGGTATTGATATCTCGTGTTATGCAAGGAATCGATGAGCCGTTAAGCATCTCGGCAACGGCCGGTACAGGCACAGGAAGAGTCCCATGCGCGCATTCAATGAATCCGGTTCCATCGTAAAGTGCCGACGAATATACTTCGTCAACCTCCAGCAAGTCAAGACATATTGCTGTCCCGATAATATCAACTATGGAATCAATTGCTCCCACTTCATGAAAATGAACTTCGTCAACTTTTTTGCCATGCACTCTTGCTTCTGCATTTGCAATTTCAGTGAAAATATTTTTCGACAACGTCTTTACACTTGTCTTTAGTTTTGATTCATCTATTATATTGCAAATGTCTGCAAAGGTTCTTGCGTTATTCTCATGGCTATGTTCATGATTGTGTTCGTGCTCATGGTCGTGCTCTTGCACATTCACCCTGAAACTCTTGCACCTTATCCCATAGCTTTGAACATCCTCTGCCTCAATCGAAAACTCATCGCTTATGCTAATATTTGCCAACTCGGTTTTTAAATCATTTATATTGACACCAAGATCAAGCAGAGCTCCGACAGTCATGTCTCCGCTTATTCCTGAGAAGCAATCAAAAAATAGAATCTTCATCACTCTGTCCCCTCAATTCTTTCAATATTTAAAATAGTGCTTGCCAAATATCCTGCACCAAAACCATTGTCAATATTAACAACACCAACGCCGCTTGCACAGCTGTTCAGCATCGTAAGTAAAGCAGCCAGTCCCTCAAATGACGCACCGTAACCGACCGATGTCGGCACAGCAATAACCGGACTGTTCACAAGCCCTCCGACAACACTAGCCAGAGCGCCCTCCATACCTGCAACAACAATAATAACCTTAGCAGAGTTAATTCTGTCCATCTGTGCAAACAACCTGTGGATACCCGCTACTCCTACATCGTATATTCTGTCAACCTTGTTGCCTAGAGTTTCTGCTGTAATCGCCGCTTCTTCCGCAACCGGAATGTCCGCTGTTCCTGCAGTAATAACGGCAATTGTCCCGACTCCTTTTGCAACTGCCGGTTCATCCGTTCCCGGCACAACCACAATTCGTGCTGCCTCATGGTATACACAGTTTGGTGCAACTTCTTTAATACCCTCATACATTTCGCGTGTGGCTCGCGTTGCAAGAATATTCTTGTTTGCGGCTTCCACTAGAGAGACAATGATTCCTTTAATCTGATCAACAGTCTTTCCCTGGCAAAAAATTACCTCAGGAAAACCGGTGCGAGCATGTCTGTGATGATCTACCTTTGCATAGCCAAGATCTTCATAGGAAACGTTTTTTATTTTCATGAAAGCTTCGTCAGTTGATATGACTCCGGATTTTACTTCTTCGAGCAATTGTTTGATTTTGTCTTCCTTCATGCTTATCTATCTCCTCTTATTCAACTTGTGATGAAAGATATGCGTTTATAAATCCATCAAGCTCGCCATCCATAACAGCATTTATGTTTCCGTTCTCAAAATTTGTTCTGTGATCTTTGGCCAAAGTGTACGGACAGAAAACATATGAGCGTATCTGGCTTCCCCATGCGATATCCATTTGGATACCTTTAAGATCCTCAACCTTTTCCTTGTGCTCGCGCTCCTTTAATTCCATAAGCTTGGACTTCAGCATTTTCATTGCGGTCTCTTTGTTTTGGAGCTGTGAGCGCTCGTTCTGACAGGTTGTGACAACTCCGGTCGGAATGTGTGTGATACGAATGGCTGACGATGTTTTGTTGACGTGCTGGCCACCTGCGCCACCGGATCTATACGTGTCAACTTTTAAATCATCAGGGTTGATTTCGATTTTGTTGTCCTCAGTATATTCCGGCATTACTTCAAGCGATGCAAAAGAAGTGTGTCGTCTGCCGGACGAATCAAATGGAGAAATGCGGACAAGTCGGTGTACTCCATTCTCACTCTTAAGATAACCATATGCATTTACACCTTCGATACTAAGGGTCGCGCTCTTTATTCCGGCCTCTTCGCCATCAAGATAGTCAAGAGTCTTAACCGTGTATCCCTTGCTCTCTGACCATCGCGAATGCATGCGTATGAGCATTTGCACCCAGTCCTGCGCTTCGGTTCCTCCTGCCCCGGCATGATAAGTCAAAATTGCATTGTTGGTATCATATTTTCCGCTAAGCAATGTTTCCAATTTCATCGCTTCAAGATCTTTTACGAATGCGCGAGTGGTTGCTTGGAGCTCCTCGAGTGTCGACGTATCCGGCTCTTCCATTCCCATTTCAATTAACGTAATAATATCATCATGCTTACGCGTGATAGCATCAATCTTATCTTTTTTATCTCTGAGCAACTTGACTTCCTTTTGAATTCTTTGGCTCAACTCTTGGTCGGTCCAAGTATTGGGGTCTTCTGTCTGCAAATTTAATTTTGCAATTCTTTGATCCATTTTAGGCAAGTCAAAGTGAATCCCTCAAATCATTGAACGCCTTTGTTAGTTCCTGCATTTCAAATTTAGCTTGTTCAAACTCTATCATTAGCGCCTTCACATCCCTTCACAAACCTTTTTATTCTCTTCATTGCCTCGACAATATTCTCAAATGAGGTTGCATATGTGGCACGCACAAAACCTGTGCCGGCATCGCCAAATGCATCACCCGGAATAACGAGCACTTTTTCTTTTTTGAGCAGCCCTTCAGCAAATTCGTCCGAACTAAGTCCCGTAGATTGAATCGACGGGAACATATAAAATGCTCCCTTAGGTTCAAAGCACTTGAGCCCGATTTCGTTTAGAGCCTTATGCATATATCGGCGGCGTCTGTCATACTCTGTGCGCATCTTTTCAACTTCCTCATCTCCGTTAGCCATTGCTTCAATGGCGGCAAATTGTGCCATCGTGGGTGAAGACATTATCGCATACTGATGAATCTTGAACATGATTTCTATTAGTCTGGGTTGTGCAAGCACATATCCTAACCTCCACCCGGTCATTGCAAATGCTTTTGAATAGCCGTTTACCACAACTGTCTTATCGTACATTTCCGGATAAGACGCAATTGAGACATGCTTTCCATCATATGTGAGTTCGGCATAAATCTCATCCGATATCACAACAATATCCTTGTCCTTCAACACTTCGACAATCGCATCCAAATCTTTCTTGGTCATAATTGCGCCGGTGGGATTGTTGGGGAAATTTATAATTATTGCTTTTGTCTTCGGAGTAATTGCCGCAGAAAGCTCTTCCGCGGTTAACTTAAAATCGTTTTCTGCCTTGAGTGCAATAATAACCGGGGTACCTCCCGAAAGTTCAACGCATGGGCGGTAAGAAACAAAATATGGTTCAAGTACAATTACCTCGTCTCCTGGACAGAGAATACTTCTGAAAATAATATCAATTGCCTCGCTTCCGCCAACGGTAACCAGAACCTGATTATCCGGCGAATAGGAAATGTTGTATTTCCTTTTTACATATTTGCATATTTCAGCTCGCAGCTCCCTGAATCCGCTGTTCGGAGAATAATGCGTGTGCCCGAGTTCGAGTGATTCTATGCCGGCCTGGCGGATATGCCACGGCGTTACAAAATCAGGCTCACCGATTCCAAGTGATATGGCATCATCGAGCTCATTAATCAGATCAAAATATTTGCGGATACCCGAAGGCTTAATATCCTTGGCAACAGGATTTAAGATTCCTTCATAGTTCATAGAATTACCGCCTCTCTGTCATCCTTGTAACCTTCTTCAAACTCAACGCCATTCTCCTTGTATTTCTGCAATAGGAAATGTGTTGCCGTTCCGATAACGCCATCAATAGGTGCAAGTTTTTCGGCGACAAATATTGCGACTTCCTTTAGAGTATTTCCTTCAATTATTACTGTCAAATCAAAGCCGCCTGACATTAGATAGCATGACTTAACCTGCGGGTAGAGATAAATTTCCTTGGCAATCTTATAGTAACCTTGTCCTTCTTGCGGAGTAATCTTAACCTCTATCAATGCTGTTACAATAGCATCGCCCTCAAGCTTATCATCATTAATTAAGGCGCCATAGCTGACGATAACCCTATCATTTTCCAATTTTTTGATGCAATCCGCGACAGCCTGAACATCTTCACCAATCATGGCTGCAATCTGCTCAGCAGTATACCTTCCATCTTTTTCCAGCAATTCTACTATTTTCTTAGTCACATTAATCACCCATCCTTCGTATAAAATATATTACTAAACCTATTCAAAACTTAGTTAACCTATTCAAAACTTA
>JANYKE010000098.1 GCA_025361685.1 Eubacteriales bacterium
GATCCACGTATGCCGACTTTATCGGGGATGCGTCGCAAAGGATATACACCTGAAGCAATCAAAGAATTTATCAGAAAAATTGGTGTATCAAAAACTGTCAGCACGGTTGATTTCGGATTTCTTGAATTCTGTATTCGTGAGGATTTAAACAAAACTGCTAAGCGTGCAATGGCCGTACTCAATCCGGTTAAAGTAATTATCGATAATTATGACGAAGGTTTGACCGAAGAATTTGAGGTGGAAAATAATCCTGAGAATCCTGATGACGGCACAAGAAAAGTGACATTTTCCAAGGAAATTTTTATTGAGCGCACAGACTTTATGGAAGAGCCTGAAAAAAAATATTTTAGACTTTCGCCGGGTGCAGAAGTAAGACTAAAGAGCTCGTATTATGTAACATGTACATCATTTGTTAAGGATGACAACGAAGAAATAAAAGAAATCCATTGCAAATATGATCCTGAATCAAAAGGCGGAACAACACCTGATAAGCGCAGAGTGAAGGGAACCATTCATTGGGTTAATGCCAATGATTGTGTGGATGGTACAGTAAATTTATATGAACAGTTGTTTACTGATGAAAATCCCGGTGAAGATAATGACGGAGATTTTGTTAAGAGTATTAATCCTAATTCGCTTGAAACAATTACAACATGCAAATTTGAAAATTCAATTGCACTTGCAAAACCGGAAGACAAATTTCAGTTTTTCAGAATAGGATATTTTGTGCTGGATACAAAAAGTTTTTCAAACGGAAAAGCTGTCTTCAACCGAACAGTAGGACTAAAAGACAGCTGGGCCAAAATTTCAAGCAAAAATTAAATTTTTATAATATCAAATATTTATTTTTAGCAAATCTAATTTTAGTTTTTCTGCCGTGTCAGTTTGCTCCCAAGGAAGCGAAGCATCTGTTCGTCCAAAATGTCCGTATGCGGCAGTTTGCTTATATATAGGACGTTTTAGATTTAGCATACTGATAATTCCGTTTGGAGACAAATCAAAATTAAAATTTACAAGGTCATATATCTTTTCAATGGGAACAGTATTTGTTCCAAATGTTTCAATGAATAGTGAAATCGGCTGAGCAACACCGATGGCGTATGCAACTTCTATTTCGCATTTTTTTGCCAATCCTGCAGCAATAATATTTTTAGCAACATATCGTGCTGCATATGCCGCACTTCTGTCAACTTTTGAAGGATCCTTGCCTGAAAAAGCTCCGCCGCCATGTCTGGCATATCCGCCGTATGTGTCAACAATAATCTTTCTGCCTGTGTGACCGGAATCACCTTGCGGACCACCTGTAACAAATCGTCCTGTTGGGTTAATAAATATTTTTGTATCTGCATCAATAAGGTTTGCAGGAATAGTTGCACGAATAACATGTTCTTCTATGTCTTTGCGAAGTGTTTCTATGTCAATTTCATCAACATCGGCACTTTGGGAAGAAACTACAACCGTATGAACACGAATAGGAATATCATTCTCATATTCAATTGTTACCTGAGTCTTGCCATCAGGTCGCAGATAGGGTAGAAGTCCTGATTTTCTAACTTCAGTAAGGCGACGTGCCAACTTGTGAGAGAGCGAAATCGGAAGAGGCATTAGTTCCTCTGTTTCGTCACTGGCAAACCCGAACATCATTCCTTGATCACCGGCACCACCTATATCAACGCCCTGTGCAATATCCGGAGACTGCTTGTCAATCGAAACAATAACTGAACATGTATCGCAGTCGAATCCGTAAGCTGTATTAGTATAGCCAATTTCGCGAATACATTCGCGCACAATAAATGGAATATCGCAATAGTATTTTGTTGTGATTTCACCGACAACAAGAACTAGACCGGTAGTTACAGTGACCTCGCATGCAACTCTTGCCTCGGGATCATTGGCCAAAATATCATCCAAAATTGCATCAGATAAAATATCGCTAATCTTATCCGGATGCCCCTCAGTAACAGACTCTGAAGTAAAGAGTTTTTTTATGTTATCACCTGAATTATTATTCATCATATGGTCTCCTTCCAATTCAAACAAGCTATTGATGTGTCGTTTGTCGCCACACATTAATAGTATAGTATAAATATCATATATTGGCAATAATGCAGATGTTTATGAGAATACTTGTGCAGATGTTTATGAGAATACTTGATTGTTATGCAAATACTTGATATTATTTATCCAAAAGCATATAATAAAATCTAGCTTATAGACAAAAAATATCTATTGGAGAATTTGTGAAAAAAAATATTGGTAAAATCATAAAGTCAATGGAACATCTGCACAAGAAGAATATCTCAATTTTTAATGTTACCTTTTTGATTGAAACTGTTGAAAGAAGAATGAAATCAGTTGAAATTATTAGCTTTGTGGAGTATTTTGACTATTTAGAAAAAAATGCTAAAGAAGCTGAATTATTATTTGACTCAATGAATATTAATTATAGCGAATTTTTTAGAGAATCTTTGAGCTTCGAAATACTAGAGCAAAATATTTCCCCCGGGATTGTTGCAAGAACACCTGAAGGCGGTGAGATTAGGGTGTGGTCTGCGGGATGTGCAACAGGGCAAGAAGCATATTCTATTGCAATGCAATTTTTAGATATAATCGGAAACAGCAAAAAAAATATTCGCATTCGTGTTTTCGCTTCAGACATTTGCGAAGCAGCACTTTTTAAAGCAGAAAAGGGCACATATGGCATTAATGATATACAAAACGTTACGATCAGACGCCTAAACAAATACTTTGTCAAGACCGGTGAAACGTATACGATCATTCCTGAATTAAGACGGTGTGTTAATTTTATTAAATACGATATGTTGGATTTGTCTTCAGCTAATCCGCCGGAAAGCATCTATGGCGATTTTGATATTGTGATGTGCAGTAATATGTTGATGTACTATGAATCTGATTCTCAGCGTGTTATAATAAACAAATTAAAACAGGCAGTTTCACCGACAGGATATTTGGTAACCGGAGAGGTTGAAAAAAAGATTATTGAGAATTGTACAATGTTGAAAAACGTATCTGCATATGGTCCGATATTCATAAAATAAAATGGAGATGAGTGCAATGAAAATAAAAAATACAAAAATCGGAACACAATTAAGAATTGGTTTTGCAATAATAATTGGGCTTGTTATTTTGTTGGGTATTAATGCCTACACACAGACCGGCCAGCTCCAACGAGAGACAGAGACGATGTATCAGCACCCACTGCAAGTGAGAACAGCGATTGATGTTCTCGATTATGATGTTCTATCAATGAGCCTGAATCTTAGAGATTTGATTTTGGCAAAAACCGATATGGAAAGACAAGATATTTTAAAACTGATTACGGTAAGCTCCGATAATTCTGACGAGCAGTTTAAAATTATCAGAGCACAATATCTAGGCGAACCTGTAGATGTTGAAGATACTCATAAAAACTATATTGTTTGGAAGGCTTCATTTGATGAGAACAGGAAGCTGTTATCAGACGGAGATATTACGACAGTAAATAACAATATTATGGCCGGCGGAAAGACAGCACTGTACAGAAATGCATTATTGACATCAATTAGTAAAATTAATGATTTTGCCAATAATAAAGCTGAATCTTTATATTTGAGTTCAATCAATTTAAGCAACACACTTAATCTCCAGTTATTGTTTGTAACAATTACAATTATAATTCTTATGCTCTTAATCAGCTTCTTTTTAAATAGAAATATTCGAAGACCTTTGCAGCATATGAATGACGCTATATTAAAATTTAATGAAGGTGATTTGAACAGTCGAAGTGGTTATAAGTTGGAAAATGAGTTTGGCATACTCTCAAATTCATTCAATAAACTTGCAGATATAGTTCAGAAAGATATAATTATAGATAAGAACACAGCAAGACTTACTGACGCAATGCTAAGCGAAGAAGATGCCAAAAAATTCTTCAGAACAACCCTTGATGTGCTTTCCAAACTAACCGACTCGCAAATGGCAGCAGTATATTTGTTGAGTGATAATCAAAAGATGCTTGAATATTTTGAGTCGATCGGACTGGATGAAAGCGCAAAACGGTCATTTGACATTGAAAGTCTTGAAGGTGCTTTTGGCGCAGCAGTATTCAATGGGACAATTCAGCATATAAAAAATATTCCGGATGACTCAAGGTTTGTATTCACCACAGTAACCGGCAAATTCATTCCGAAGGAAATGATTACAATTCCGATTCTGACAGATCGAAGAGTTGTGGGTGTAATAACATTGATATCAATTGATAAATTTGCTAAATATACATTCGAATTGGTTGAAAATATTTCTGCTACATTGTGCACTCGTGTTGAAGGGATATTGGCATACAAAAAAATTGCGGAGGTTTCGGATATACTTAAGGAAAGAAATCGTGAGTTGGATGCACAGAAAAATGAATTGTCAAATCAGGCAAGTGAATTGACGCATCAAAACGTTGAACTTGAGGTTCAAAGGAAACAGCTTTACGAGGCAAGTCAACTCAAATCTAATTTTTTGTCCAACATGAGTCATGAATTGCGCACGCCTCTTAACTCAGTAATCGCTCTTACCGGTGTACTTAGCAGGAGACTGTCCAAACAGATTTCTGTAGAAGAAAACAGTTACTTAGAGATAATTGAGAGAAATGGTAAGAGTCTGCTAGTATTAATTAATGATATTCTTGATATTTCCAGAATAGAAGCAGGAAAAGAGGAAGTTACAATTACTAAGTTTAATTTGAATATTCTGATCAAAGACATTGTTGATATGATTAAGCCACAGGCAGACCAGAAAAACATTGAACTTTCACATAGATCAGCTGATACTGAAATTTTCATTTCAGGTGATTCAGACAAAATTCATCATATTTTACAGAACCTGATTGCAAATGCTGTTAAGTTTACAGAAGCGGGAAGTGTTGTTGTTTCGGCAAAACAAAAAGAGAATGATATTGAAATAATCGTTACTGATTCAGGAATCGGAATCTCGGCAGAATATTTGCCACATATTTTTGATGAATTCAGACAGGCAGACGGAAGCACATCCAGAAGATTTGGTGGAGCAGGTTTAGG
>JANYKE010000141.1 GCA_025361685.1 Eubacteriales bacterium
TTGGTGGAGCAGGTTTAGGACTCGCTATAGCAAAAAAGTATGCTAATTTACTTGGCGGAACTGTCACGGTTACAAGTATTCTTGATGAGGGGTCAGAGTTTATAGTGAGACTGCCGGTAACTTATCATAATGATGGAAAGAAAATGATTGAGGATAATGAGATTGGATATCGTAATGAAGTAATTCAGCAGGTTAACATAGAACCGGCTGTCCTTAAAGAAAAAACTGTATTGCTCATTGAAGACAATGAATCAGCAATAATTCAAATAAAGGATTTGGTAGAAGAGATTGGATGCAAGGTTTCTGTTGCACATGGAGCGAGTGAGGCATTTAAAATTATTGATAGAGCAATTCCTGATGCCATAGTCCTTGATTTAATGATGCCGGGCATGGACGGCTTTGAAGTGCTGGAAATTATGCGCAATGCAGACAGCACGGCTGATATACCGGTGTTGGTTCTCACTGCAAAGCATATTACAAAAGAAGACTTAAAGCATCTAAAAAGGAATCATGTCTATCAACTTATACAAAAAGGTGATGTAAACCGTGCCCAATTACAGAATGCAGTGAAATCAATATTTTCCAATAATGAAGAAAATGATGAAAAGATAAAAAAACAATTGCCACATATTAAAGGTAAGCCGATGGTTCTTATAGTAGAGGACAATGCGGATAATATGATAACAGCAAAGGCATTGTTTGGAGATGAATACATTATTATAGAAGCAGTGGATGGACGGGAGGCAATAAAGGTTGCCGAAGAAAATGTTCCCACCCTTATTCTGATGGATATTGCGCTACCGGAGATGACAGGAATTGAAGCATTTAATGCAATCAGAGGGCAGACTAAACTGAAGCACATACCGATTATTGCACTCACGGCAAGTGCTATGACAGAAGACCGGGAATCAATTTTATCACACGGATTTGATGCATACATTCCAAAACCAATAATTGAGGAAGAATTCAATAAAGTTATAGGTGAGGTTCTATATGGAAAATGAGAAGATTAAGATCCTAACAATTGATGACAATATGGATAATTTGATTACTCTGAAAGCACTTCTGAACGAATCTTTTTTTGATGTTGAAGTATTGTCTGCACTTAATGGTCAAGAGGGACTTGATCTTGCCGGTGATAGGGATCCGGATGTTATTCTTCTGGATATTGTTATGCCTGAAATGGATGGATTTGAGGTTTGCAGCAGATTAAAGGCAGATGGTGAATTGTGTGAGATACCGGTTGTGTTTTTAACGGCAATAAAGGGAGATAAAGAGAATCGAATCAAAGCTCTTAAATGTGGTGCGGAAGCTTTCCTTTCAAAACCAATTGAGGAAACGGAACTGACAGCTCAGATTAGAGCGATGTTAAAAATCAGAGCCCTTAATCGAAGAAAAAGAGATGAGAATGCACAACTGGCAAAACTTGTCAGTGAAAGAACTTATGAGCTGGAAAAGTCTAATCTTGCAACAATGCGCGCGTTGGATGAACTGAGAAAAGAGAACGAAGCAAGAAAAAGGACTGAAGAGTCTCTGTTGAAGAGCGAAGAAAAATATCGGCAAATAGCTGAGAATGTTTCGGATGTTGTTTGGACAACCGATCTGAATATTAAAACAAATTATATTACTCCATCATGTGAGAAAATGTTTGGCGAAACAACCGAAGAGCATATGAATCACACCTTGGAAGAAAAGTATACTCAGGAATCACTTGAAAAGGTCAAGTCAATCTTTTTGGAAGAAATGAAAAACGAAAAAGACCCTAAGATAAATAAAAAAAGAACAAGAATCATTGAAGTTGAACACTATAAGCCGGACGGAAGTAAAATTTGGATTTCAATGCATGTGTCTTTTCTTCGCGACAGAGATGGAAGAGTTGTTGGATTCCAGGGTGTAAGCAGAGACATTTCAGACCTGAAACGAGCGGAAAGAGAATTAAAAGCAAGCGTTGAGAGCTATATTACAATATTCAATCAATCACCAATAGGAATGGCGGTTATTGATTCTTTGACCGGCTGCATTTATAATGCAAACCCAAAATTCGGCGAGATAACCGGCAGAACAAGTGAGGAACTTCAAAACACCGACTGGATGAGCATAACTTTTCCAAATGAAATATGGGAAGAATTGAATTTTCTAAAGCAGGTAAATGAAGGGAAAATAAGTAACTATAATATTGACAAGCGATTTATTCGACCGGATGATTCAATTGTATGGACAAACATGACCGTGGCACCATTGAAAATTGAAAATTCTCACAAGCTGCACTTGTGTATGATTATAGACATTACTGAGAAAAAAGCAAAAGAGCAGGAGATTGCTTATCTTAGTTATCATGATATATTAACAGGATTGTGCAACCGTGCTATTTTCGAAGAAAAAGTTCGTCAATTGGATGTGAAAGCACAATTGCCACTTTCAATAATTACTTGTGATATAAATGGTTTGAAATTCATTAATGATTCTCTTGGACACTCAGAGGGTGACAAACTGCTTATTGAAATGGCAGAGATACTTGAAAAGGTATGCGGTGAAGAAGGAGTAATTGCAAGAATTGGCGGAGATGAATTTTCTGTGTTGTTGCCTCAAACAACTAATAAAGAGGCCCGAATATTATTGGATAAAATATCCAAGGTGCTGATAGAAAATAAAGATGCAAATAATAAAGAAAGCATGTTACTTAGTGTTTCATTTGGATGCGCGACTAAGACTTCGGTTATTGAAATATTTGGTGATGTTGAAAAGATTGCTGAAGACAATATGTATCGACACAAATTGTTAGAGCGCAAAAGTTTGCATAGCTCATTAATCTCATCAATAATGACAACGCTGTTTGAAAAGAATCACCAAACACAAGAACATGCACTAAGACTTGTTGAACTTTCGAGTATGTTGGGTAAAAAACTTGAACTATCCGAAGAACAGCTAAATGAACTCGAATTATTATCAAGGCTGCACGATATAGGTAAGATAAGTATTGACGACAAAATTTTATCCAAGCCTGATAAGCTGACAGACGATGAATGGATGGAGATTAAGAAGCACCCTGAAAAAGGTTACAGGATTGCGTCGGCTACTCCGGCACTCGAGCCAATCGCAGAATTGATTCTTGGACACCATGAGCGGTGGGATGGAAATGGCTATCCGCAGGGGTTAAGCGGCAAAGACATTCCGTTGCTCTCTCGTATAATAGCAATTGTTGATTCATATGATGCAATGACTTCAA
>JANYKE010000026.1 GCA_025361685.1 Eubacteriales bacterium
GCTTCTTTGATTATGCTTTTTTTGAGAGGAAATATCTCGACAGATTAATCTTACAACAAAAGAAAAACTCGGACATTGAAGCAGAAAGGAGAACGAAGAAATCTGATGATGATTCTTCGGTATTGCCCAAAAGCTTTAAAAAAACGGAAGGTCCAAAATCACTATTTGAATTTCTAAATAGCAATCCTGATCATGAGTCTTTTGTGAAAGATTTCAAAGGGAGGATCATAGATCCCATTATTATTGATGAGATAAGCGGCTTTGCACTAAATGATGCAAGGCTAAATTTTAGATTTAAATGTTTTTTAATTAACATATTGGCAAAAACCAATGGAATTGAAAAGCCGATTACGCTCCCCAAAACTGCTCCGTAAATATTAATTTCCGGTATGGCGACGAGAAAATAATTGCATAGAATTTTTACTAACATGCCAGCGGTTATTAAGAATGCGACTGAATAGAGTTTTCCGATTCCCTGAAGTATTGATGACTGAATTTGCACAACAGACATAAGAACAACAAGAATCGAACTAAACATCAAAATGTCAGCACCGGGACCGTAATGGAATAGTATGTATATTCCGCTGCTAAGGGCTGCAAATCCTGCAGCTGCAGGAAGTGAAATTGAAAAACAAGCACGAAATGCAGTATGGATACTGTCAAAAACACTTTGCTTGTCTTTTCTTGCCATTGCACCGGAAATCGCCGGCAAAACTGCTATTGCAAGAGCAATAACAATTGCGATCGGCACATTTAAAAGCTGCTGAGACTTGAGAATATAGCCATGTAATGAGCTTGCAACAGTATCGTCAAATCCGGCAGCAAGAAGTCTCCATTTAGTGTTGGCAATATCAATAATATTACCAAAATTCTGCATGCCGACACAAATAGTTATTGGCACGCTATATTCAAGAATTTTTAATGAAATCTTTTTAAATGAGGGGCGTATTTGTAAGTCTGATGATTCATTTGCAATATCCGCAATTGGAATTAGTTCATTGCGCGAAGAAGCACGCTTATAAATAAACCAAAGAACTACAATTGTTGATATCGCACCGACTGTTGTTCCAACAGTTGCGGCAGCAACAGAAATACCTAATCCATATTTTAAAAAGAAAATGGCAAGTGGTAACGAAACAATAATTCTCACTACTTGCTCAATTATTTGCGAGATCGCTGTTGGGGTCATGTTTGAACAGCCTTGAAAATAACCACGGTATGCTGAAGTTACACATGCAAAAAATATTGTTGGGGATAAAGCGAGAATCGCATAATAGCTTTGGGGATAATTCATTAAAGCAGATATCGGAGCGGCAAATATAGCTAAGGCAGCAGAAAAAATTACACCTAAAACAATTAAATAGAATCGAGCAATTTTAAATGCTCGGATGGCATCCTCATAATGTCCGTTAGCACGCAGTTCAGAAACATATTTTGACAGCGCAACAGGAACACCTGAATTTGTAAGAATGTATACGAATGCATAGACATAAAACGCAACATTATAAACACTGTAACCATCATTGCCAAATAACATAATTAAAATCGGAACATATGCAAGAGAAAGAACTTTTACGAAAATACCTGCAAAGGATAGAACAGCAGTACCTTTTGCTATCGATTGTTTTTCCATGAATCGCTATTGTCCTTTAATATATATTTTAGATATGACAGTATACTATCAAAATTCATAGGCAATTGCAATAAACGGCATTTTGTTGTATTATGTAACAGTAAAATTGCAAGCTATTTCGGTTTCGAAAAAGGAGTAGGAATATGGGTTTAATGGACAAAATATTTGGAACATACAGCGATAGGGAACTTAAAAGGATATTTCCAATTGCTGATCAGGTAGATGCACTTGAAGATGAATATAGAAAGCTCAGCGATGCAGAACTCAAGTCAAAAACTGATGAGTTTAAGAAGAGGATTGCTGATGGAGAGTCGACCGATGATATACTTCCCGAAGCGTTTTCCACTGTTAGAGAAGCAGCATGGAGAGTTCTTGGCCAAAGACATTTTCGTACGCAGATAATTGGCGGTATTGTTTTGCATCAAGGTCGAATATCCGAGATGAAGACAGGTGAAGGAAAGACCTTGGTTTCAACTTTGCCGGTGTATTTGAATGCACTTGAAGGCAAAGGCGTTCATGTTGTTACTGTAAATGATTACCTGGCAAAACGTGACAGTGAATGGATGGGAAAAATATATCTTTTTCTGGGGCTGACAGTTGGATTGGTCGTGCACGGTATTGCAAATGAAGACAGAATTTCTGCATATCAGTGCGATGTAACGTATGCAACAAATAATGAATTGGGATTTGACTATCTTCGTGACAATATGGTTATTTATAAGAAAGATATGGTTCAGCGCGATTTATCATATGCAATTGTCGATGAAGTAGATAGTATTTTGGTCGATGAAGCAAGAACACCGTTGATTATTTCCGGCCAAGGGGATAAATCAACCGAACTTTACGGAAGAGCAAATTCATTTGCAAAAGCTTTGAAGGCAAAAGTTTTTGCACAAAGTGACGATAAAGACGATTATGAAACACTTGATGAAGATTATATTGTTGATGAGAAGGCCAAATCAGTATCGCTCACATCTAAAGGAATAACCAGAGCTGAGTCATTCTTTAATGTCGACAATTTGTCTGATATGGAAAATATTGCAATCTCACATCATATCAACCAAGCTATCAGAGCTCACGGAATAATGAAGCGCGATATTGACTATGTTGTAAAGGATGGCGAAATAATTATTGTTGATGAATTTACAGGAAGAATGATGTTTGGCAGGAGATACAGCGATGGTCTTCATCAGGCAATTGAGGCTAAGGAGGGCGTTAAGGTTGAACGCGAAAGCATGACGCTCGCGACAATAACCTTTCAGAATTTCTTCAGAATGTACACGAAACTTGCCGGTATGACAGGTACGGCTCAGACCGAAGAAACGGAGTTTCAAACAATTTATGGACTGGATGTTATATGTATTCCGACCAATAAGCCTATTATGCGTATTGATGAGAATGACAGTATTTACAAAACTGAAGCGGGCAAATTCAGAGCAGTAATACAGGAGATTGAAAAAGCTCATAGCGAAGGTCAGCCGGTTCTTATCGGTACAATATCAATTGAAAAATCAGAACTTCTTAGCAATCAATTAAAAAGAAGCGGCGTTAAGCATGAAGTTTTGAATGCCAAATTTCATGAACGAGAGGCTGAGATTATTGCACAAGCAGGAAAGTATGGAGCGGTTACAATTGCAACAAATATGGCCGGTCGCGGAACGGACATAATGCTGGGCGGTAATGCCGAATATATGGCTAAACATGAGATGAAAAAGGATGGGTATCTGGACGAAATTATTAGCGCTGCCACTGCTCATTATGATACAGACGATGAAGTAATTACTGAGGCAAGAGCAAAGTATAAAAGTTATTATGATAAATTTGATGCAGAGGTTCAAATTGAAAAGCAAAAAGTAATTGATGCCGGCGGTCTTTATATAATCGGTACAGAAAGACATGAATCACGTCGAATCGATAATCAGTTAAGAGGACGTGCAGGCAGACAAGGAGATCCGGGAATAACAAGATTTTATATTTCCTTTGAAGATGACTTGATGAGATTATTTGCTTCAGATCGAATGATGAAAATAGTCGAGACAATGGGTATTTCCGAGGACGATGCAATTGAACATAGTATGCTTTCAAACGCAATTGAAAATGCACAAAAGCGAGTTGAAGGCAACAACTTCAACATAAGAAAAAATGTTTTACAATTTGATGATGTCAACAACCAGCAGAGAGAAGTAATTTACAAGCAGCGTAGGCAGGTTCTCAATGGCGAAAACTTGAAAGAACAGTACATGAAGATGATCGAAGGAGTTATTGAAAGCAAGCTTGCTGCTTTTTGCGGAGAACAGAATCCGGAGAACTGGGATTGGGATGGTATCAAAAGTTATTTTGGCGCAGTATTTGTTGATGCTTCAAAACTTGCATATTCTGCTGATGAACTTGATGAATTGTCACCGAATGAATTCAAAGAGACAATTACAGAAGAAGCAATTCAAAAATATGAAGGCAAAGAAGAAGAGCTTGGCGAAGAACATATGCGTGAGATTGAGCG